>JBOGWD010000327.1:0-3283 GCA_050693275.1 Actinomycetota bacterium
CGGGGGGCCCGGTAGCACGCCTCGACGGCCCGGAGGGCGGTGGCTCGATCTCCCAGCACGATCTCGATGCTGGGGATGGCGTCGAAGATCAGGGGCGCGGCGGCCCGGGCATCGGCCGGCCCGGTCCTGCGCAGGACAGGGGCCACGGGCTCAGCCGCCGGCCGGCTCACCCAGCGCTTCCTGGAGGACGTCCCAACCGAGCACCGCGCACTTGATCCGAACCGGGTACTTCACCACGCCCTTCAGCGCCACGAGGTCGCCGAAGGCGTCCTCGTCCGGGTCGACCTCGCCCTCCATCATGGCTCGGAAATCCTGCGCCATGGCCCCGGCCTCCTCCACGGTCTTCCCTCGCGTGGCCTCGGTGAGCATGGAGGCCGACGCCTGGGAGATCGAGCACCCCCGCCCCTCGAAGGCGACCTCGGCCACCTTCCCGTCATCGAGCCGGGCGTGGATCGTGATGTCGTCGCCGCACAGCGGGTTGTTCTTCTGCCGCGACACGGTCGCTCCCGGCAGGGGACGCTTGTTCCGGGGGCTCTTGTAGTGGTCGAGGATGACCTCCTTGTAGAGGTCGTCCAGTGACATCAGCCGAACACCTGGCGGGCCACGTCGAGGCCGTCGACCAGCGCGTCGACCTCCTCGGTCGTCGAGTACACGTGGAACGAGGCCCGGGCGGTGGCCGGCACGCCGAGCCGCCGCATCAGGATCTGGGCGCAGTGGTGACCGGCCCGGATGGCCACGCCCTGGTCGCCCAGGATCGTGGCCAGGTCGTGGGGATGGATCTCCTCGAACCAGAACGAGATCGCCCCTCCCCGGAGATCCGGGTCCATGGTCCCGAAGACCTGCACCCCCGCGGCCGACAGCCGGTCCAGCGCGTAGGCGGTTAGCTCGCGCTCGTGGTCCCGGACGTTCTTCATCCCGAGCTCGGCGAGGTAGGAGGTAGCGGCCGCGAGCCCGATCTCCTGGGCGATGTTCATGGTTCCGGCCTCGAACTTCCAGGGGGGATCCTTGTACGTGGACGCGTTCGGATGGACCTCCTGGATCATCTCGCCCCCGCCCAGGAAGGGATCCATCTCCTGAAGGAGCTCCAGCCGCCCGTACAGCCCGCCGGAGGCGGTGGGGCCGAGCATCTTGTGGCCGGAGAGCGTGAGGAAGTCCACGTCGAGCTCGACCACGTCGACGGGATTGTGGGAGGCGAACTGCGCCCCGTCCACCAGGATCCTCGCGCCCGCCTCATGGGCCATCTCCGCGATCTCCTGGATCGGGGGACGGGTGCCGACCACGTTCGACTGGCCCGTGATGGCCACGAGCCTGGTCCGGCTGGCGATCATCGTGGCCACCGCGTCGAGGTCGATCAGGCCGTCGTCGGTCATCGACACGTACCGGAGCTCGGCCCCCGTGTCGCGGGCGCACAGCTGCCACGGGACGATGTTCGAGTGGTGCTCGAGCTCGGTGAGGAGGATCTCGTCGCCCTCCTCCAGGAACCGTCTCCCCCAGCCGTGGGCGACCAGGTTGGTCGACTCGGTCGTGCCCCTGGTGAACACGAAGGTCCGAGGGTCGGGCGCGCCGATGAACGTGGCGATCGTCTCCCGGGCCGCCTCGAACAGCTCGGTGGCCTCCTCCCCCAGTTCGTACACCCCGCGGTGGACGTTGGCGTTGGAGCGCTCGTAGAACTGGGTGACGGTGTCGATGACCCGCCGCGGCTTCTGGGAGGTGGCGGCGCTGTCCAGGTACACCAGCGGCTTCCCCGCCATCTCACGCGACAGGATGGGGAAGTCCTCCCGGATCCGCTTCACGTCCATCGCCGCCTCCGTGGCCATGGTACGCCCGCTACGTCGAGGCCCGCTCGGGCTCGGCCTCGTCGGTCTCCTCGGTGATCCCCAGCTCGGCCCGGAGCCCCTCGTATCCCTTTTCCTCGAGCTCCCGAGCCAGGTCGGCCCCGCCGCTGCGCACGATCCGCCCCCCCATCAGCACGTGGACGCGGTCGGGCGTCACGTAGTCGAGGATCCGCTGATAGTGGGTGATCAACAGGAGCCCCAGGCCGGGGCCGGCCAGCTGGTTGATCCCTCCCGCCACGGCCTTCAGCGCGTCGATGTCGAGACCCGAGTCGGTCTCGTCGAGGATGGCGATCTCCGGCTCCAGCACGGCCAGCTGGAGTGTCTCCATGCGCTTCTTCTCGCCCCCCGAGAACCCCTGGTTCACGTACCGGCGGACCATGTCGTCGTCGACGCCGACCACGTTCATCTTCTCCTTCATGAGCTTTCGGAAGGCCAGCGCCGACATCCGCTTCTCGTCGTCGCCGTCGGCGTTCTTCACCGCGTTGTACGCCGACCGAAGGAAGTTCACCACGCTCACGCCGGGGACCTCGACCGGATACTGGAAGGCCAGGAACAGTCCCCGCTGGGCCCGCTTGTCGGGGGTGAGCCTGAGGATGCTTTGGCCGTTCAGCAGGACGTCGCCCTGGCGGATCACGTAGCCGGGCCGGCCCATGATCACCCCGGCCAGCGTCGACTTGCCGGAGCCGTTCGGGCCCATCAGCGCGTGGACCTCTCCCTGGCGGACCGTCAGGTCCACCCCTCGCAGGATCTCCTTGCCCTCCACCGCGACGTGGAGGTCGCGGATCTCCAGGGTCGTGTTGTCGCTCATACGATCTCCACCTTCACCTCGTCGTCTTCCACCTTCACGGTGTACACCGGGACCGGCAGGGTCGCCGGGAGCGACCGGGGCTTCCCGGTCTCCAGGTCGAACACCGAGCCGTGCCGGGGGCACTCGATCGTGCCGAAGTCCTCGTCCACCTCGCCCTCGTGCAGGTGGGCGTGGGCGTGGGAGCAGATGTCGCCGACGGCCCGGAACCCCTCCTGGCCCAGGTTGGCCACAGCGATCGCGTGCCCGTCCACCTCGAACCTGCGGGCCTCCCCCTCCGGGATGTCCCCGGTGCGGGCCACGGTGACCAGGGCCATCAGTCCTCCCGCTCCAGCTCGTCCTCGATGGCCCGCTCCAGCCCCTCCCTGACCTCGGCCAGCTCGATCCGGTCCAGGACCTCCCGGAAGAACCCGAACACGATCAGGCGCTCGGCCTCCTGGCGAGGGATGCCCCGGCTCTGCAGGTAGAACAGCGCGGTCTCGTCGACCGGCCCCACGCTGGCCGCGTGGCCGCACCGCACCGGGTCGTTGGTCAGGATCTCCAGGTTGGGCACCGAGTCGGCCTTGGCCCGGTCGGACAGCAGGACGTTGCGGTTGGTCTGGTACGCGTCGCACCGATGCGCGTCCTTCTCGATGATCACCGT
>JBOGWD010000328.1:0-31689 GCA_050693275.1 Actinomycetota bacterium
CGGGTTGTACATGATGCCCAGGACGTTGCCGAACGGGTCGACCACCGAGGCGGTGGCGAAGCCCGCGTCCCCCCAGGACTTCGGCGCCTGGTGCTCCTTCGCCCCCAACGACAGCAGCTTGTCGAACATGCCCTGCAGATCCTCGACATGCCAGTGCGCCACCGCACCGGCCGGGCCGTCGGTCGCACCCGGGGGCAGAGCCCTCGCAGTGGTGACGTGTCGCTCATCGGTGTTCCTCCGTGTCGTCTTCGTTGTACCCATCAAGCTATGCGGCGTTGCGGAACGTACGGTTCCTCAAGGGCTGGCAGGCTGGGGATATGTTGGACACCTCGGTCCGGTTGCTGCGGTTGCTGTCGTTGCTGCACTCCCAGCGTGACTGGTCCGGCGCCGACCTCGCCGAGCGGCTCGGCGTCACCACCCGTACGGTCCGCAACGACATCGAGCGGCTGCGGATCCTGGGCTACCAGATCCGCTCCAGTACGGGCACCGCCGGCGGCTACCGGCTCGGCGCCGGCACGAAGCTGCCCCCGCTGATCCTCGACGACGAAGAGGCGGTGGCGATCGTGGTCGGGCTGCGGGCCGCCGCCGCGGGCACGGTCACCGGGATCGAGGAGAGCTCGCTGCGGGCGTTGACCAAGCTGGAACAGACCCTGCCGTCCCGGCTGCGCCAGCGCGTCGACGCGCTACGGTCGGCCACCATCTCGGCGGCCGGCGGCGGGCCCACGGTGGACGCGGAGACCCTCACCGGCATCGCCAACGCGGCGTACCGCCGGGAGCGGCTCCGCTTCGACTACCTCGGCCGCGACGGGCAGCCCAGCACCCGCGACGTCGAGCCGCACCGGCTGGTCTACACCGGGCGCCGGTGGTATCTGCTCGCCTGGGACACCGGCCGGCAGGACTGGCGTACCTTCCGCGCCGACCGGATCCGGCCCCGGGTGCCGACCGGACCACGGTTCACTCCCCGCGAGCCGCCCGAGCCCGACGTCGCCGCGCACGTGGTACGCGGCGTCGGCTCGCGGGCCTGGAAATACCCGGCGCGGGTACGGCTGCACGTCCCCGCCGCCGCGATCGCCGACCGGATCCCGCCGGCCGCCGGGCTGCTGCGCGGCGACGGCGCCGACCACTGCGTCCTGGAGACCGGAGCGGACCGGCTGCAGGATCTGGCGGGGTTTCTGGGCAGCCTGGATGTCGGCTTCACCGTGTTGGAGCCGGCAGAGCTGCGTACCCACCTGCGGGCGCTCGCCGACCGCTACGCCGCCGCGGCCCGGTAATCCGCACGCGCCGATGCTGGCAGGTCAGGCCACGTCTCGGGGCCGGAACTGGACGCTGATGCGGGGACCCGCCCCCCGCGCGGTCTTCGGTATGGCGTGCTCCCAGGTGCGCTGGCACGATCCGCCCATCACGAGCAGGTCACCGTGCCCGAGCGCGAAGCCGAGCGACCCACCCGCCCCGGGCCCGCGTGGGCGCAGCAGCAGCCGCCGTGGCGAGCCGAGCGACAGGATCGCCACCATGGTGTCCTCCCGGCCGCCCCGCCCGATGGTGTCGCCGTGCCACGCCACGCTGTCGCGGCCGTCCCGGTAGCAGCACAGCCCCGCGGTACGGAACGGCTCCCCCAGCTCGTCGCGGTAATGCGCGTTGAGCAGCTCCCGCGCCTCGGCGAGCAGCGGATCCGGCAGCATGTCGGCCTCGCCATACCAGCAGAGCAGCCGCGGTACGTCGACCACGCGCTCGTACATCTGGCGTCGCTCGGCACGCCACGGCACCGTGTCGACCAGTCGGTGGAACAGCTCGTCGGAACCGTGCAGCCAGCCGGGCAGCACATCCACCCAGGCGCCGCGGGCCAGCACGGTACGCCGGGCCGTGGCGAGTGAGCCGAACCCGCCACCCTCCCCGGAAGCGAGATCCAGCAGCGATGACTGGAGAGCTGCGTGCACCGGGACAGCGTACCCCAGAAAAATCGAACAGATGTTCTAGCCCCGGGGGAAGAACGCGGCTGGTCCGATCAGCGCCCCGCCGTCGACCCGCAGGATGGTGCCGGTGATCCAGGCGGCATCGTCGGAGCCGAGGAACGCGACCGCCGCCGCGATGTCACGGGGCTGCCCCGGCCGGCCCAACGGGATCGTGCTGGTGAGCGCCTCCAGCACCTCGAGCTGGTTGTCCCAGTTACGGGTACGGATCGTGCCCGGCGCCACCAGGTTGAAGCGCACGCCGTCGCGGGCGTACTTCGCGGCGAGATTCTGGGTGAGGCTCTGCAGCCCGGCCTTCGCCGCCGAGTACGCCGGATCCCCGAACGCCACCAGGCCGTTGATCGACCCGATGGTGACCACGTTCCCGCCGTACGCCGACGCGAGCAGCTGTGGCAGCGCGGCCTGTACGCAGTGCACCGCGCCCACCAACGTGACATCCAGCTGCCGGTGCCACGCCTCCAGGTCGGTCTCGGTGAAATCGCCGATGGCTACGCTGCCGCCGGCGTTGTTGACCAACATGTCGAGTTGCCCGTACCGATCCACGGCGGCCGCCACCGCGGCGGCCACGGAGGCCCGGTCGGTCACGTCGCAGCGCACCGCCAGCGCGCCGGTCAACCCGCCCGCGACCTGTTCGGCCGTGGTGGTCTCCACGTCGGCGACCACCACCGAGGCACCCTCCGACGCCAGCCGTTCCGCGATGCCGCGCCCGATGCCATTGGCCGCGCCGGTCACCAGCGCGACCCTGCCCTCGTACCGCCGCATGGTTTTACTTCGCGTTGAAGTAGTTGGCTTCGGGGTGGTGCACGATGATCGCGTCGGTGGACTGCTCCGGCACCAGCTGGTACTCCTCGGAGAGCTCCACCCCGATCCGCTCCGGCTCCAGCAGCGCGGCGATCTTGGCGCGGTCCTCCAGATCCGGGCAGGCAGGGTAGCCGAAGGAGTACCGGCAGCCGTGATACTGCACGTCGAGGATGCCGTCCAGATCCGGGTCTTCGCGGGCGAGGGTGACGCCGTCCGGCAGCATCAGCTCCGAGCGCACCCGCTGGTGCCAGTACTCGGCGAGCGCCTCGGTCAGCTGCACCGACAACCCGTGCACCTCCAGGTAATCCCGGTACGCGTCCTCGGCGAACAGCTTGTTGGTGTAGTCGCTGACCGCCTGCCCCATCGTGACCAGGTGGAACGCCACCACGTCCAGCTCGCCGGAGTCCTTGGTACGGAAGTAGTCCGCGATGCAGAGCCGGCGGTCCCGCCGCTGCCGGGGGAAGGTGAACCGGGCCCGCTCGGCGTGCGCGTTCTCGTCCAGCACCACCAGTGTGTTGCCCTCGGAGTAGCACGGGTAGTAGCCGTACACCACCGCGGCTTCCAGGATCTTGTCCGAGACCAGCCGGTCCAGCCAGTACCGGAGCCGGGGCCGGCCCTCGGTCTCCACCAGCTCCTCGTACGACGGACCCTTGCCGCCGCGGGCGCCGCGTAGCCCCCACTGGCCGAGGAACGTGGCCCGCTCGTCCAGCATCGAGGCGTACTCGGCCAGCGGCAGACCCTTCACCACCCGGCTGCCGAAGAACGGCGGCTTCGGCACCGGTACGCCGACCGCGACATCGGAGCGCACCGACTCGTCGTCGAGCGCGGGCAGCCCGGCCGCGGACTGCTGGGCCTTGTGGCGTTCCCGGCGGGCGCGCCGCTCGGCGAGTTTGCGCTCCCGCGCCTCGTCCACCACCACGGCGCCGCCCCGCTTGACCGCCATCACCTTGTCCATCAGCGACAGCCCCTCGAAGGCGTCGCGGGCGTAGTGCACGTCGCCGGAGTAGACCTCCCGCAGGTCGTCCTCCACGTACGCCCGGGTCAGCGCGGCGCCGCCGAGCATCACCGGCCAGCGCTCCGCGAGACCCCGGGAGTTCAGCTCCTCCAGGTTCTCCTTCATGATCACGGTGCTCTTCACCAGCAGGCCGGACATCCCGATCGCGTCGGCCCGGTTCTGCTCCGCGGCCTCCAGGATCGCGTTGATCGGCTGCTTGATGCCGATGTTCACCACGGTGTAGCCGTTGTTGGACAGGATGATGTCGACCAGGTTCTTGCCGATGTCGTGGACATCGCCCTTCACGGTGGCGAGCACGATCGTGCCCTTGCCCTCGTCGTCGGTCTTCTCCATGTGCGGCTCGAGGTACGCCACCGCCGTCTTCATCACCTCGGCGGACTGCAGTACGAACGGCAGCTGCATCTGACCGGAGCCGAACAGCTCACCCACGACCTTCATGCCCTCCAGCAGCAGGTCGTTGATGATCTCCAGCGCGGAACGCTCCTCCAGTGCGGAATCCAGGTCGGCTTCCAGGCCGTTGCGCTCGCCGTCGATGATGCGGCGCTTGAGCCGCTCGTCCAGCGGCAGCGCCAGCAGCTCCTCGGCGCGGCTGGCGCGAGCCGAGGCAGCGTCGACGCCCTCGAAGAGGTCGATGAACTTCTGCAGCGGGTCGTACCCCTCGCGACGCCGGTCGTAGACCATGTCGAGCGCGACCTCGCGCTGCTCGTCGGGGATCTTCGACATCGGCAGGATCTTGCTGGCGTGCACGATCGCGGAGGTGAGCCCGGCCTGCTGGCACTCGTGCAGGAACACCGAGTTGAGCACCTGGCGCGCCGCCGGATTGAGCCCGAACGACACGTTCGAGATGCCGAGCGTGAAGTTGACCCCGGGGTAGCGCTCGGCGATCTCCCGGATCGCGTCGATGGTCTCGATGCCGTCCTTGCGGGTCTCCTCCTGGCCGGTGGAGATCGGGAACGTCAGGCAGTCGATCAGGATGTCCTCGCGGGCGAACCCCTTGCTGGCCAGGTCGTCGATCAGCCGGGAGGCGACCCGTACCTTCCATTCCCTGGTACGGGCCTGGCCTTCCTCGTCGATGGTCAGCGCGATCAGCGCGGCGCCGTGCTCCCTGGCCAGCGGCAGCATCCGGGCGTACCGGGACCCGGGGCCGTCGCCGTCCTCGAAGTTCACCGAGTTGATCACACTGCGGCCGCCGAGCATCTCCAGCCCGGCCTCGATCACCGCGGGCTCGGTGGAGTCCAGCACGATCGGCAACGTGCTGGCAGTGGCGAACCGGCCGGCCAGCTCCCGCATGTCGCCGGCGCCGTCGCGCCCCACGTAGTCCACGCACAGGTCCAGTACGTGTGAACCCGAGCGGGTCTGATCCCGGGCGATCTCCACGCACGCCTGCCAGTCCGCGGCGAGCATCGCATCCCGGAACGCCCTGGAGCCGTTGGCGTTGGTCCGCTCCCCCACCATCAGCACGCTGGCGTCCTGTGCGAACGGTACGTGGTGGTAGAGCGAAGCGACGCCGGACTCGCGTACCGGCTCACGGGTGGCGGGAGTGACCCCGGCCAGCCGGGCGACCACGGCGCGGATGTGGTCGGGAGTGCTGCCGCAGCAGCCCCCCACCAGCTTGGCGCCGTAGTTGGTCACGAAGTCGTACAGCGCGTCGGCCAACTCGTCCGCGGTGAGCGGATAGCGGGCGCCGTCGGGGGTCAGCTCCGGCAGGCCGGCGTTCGGCATCACCGAGAGGCCGACCTGCGAGTGCTGCGACAGGTAGCGCAGGTGCTCGGTCATCTCCGCCGGCCCGGTGGCGCAGTTGAGCCCGATCAGGTCGACCCCGACCGGCTCCAGCGCCGTCAGCGCGGCACCGATCTCGCTGCCCAGCAGCATGGTGCCGGTGGTCTCCACGGTGACCTGACAGATCAGGGTCACCTGCTTGCCGGCCTGCTGCATCGCACGCTTCGCGCCGATCAACGCCGCCTTCGCCTGCAGCAGGTCCTGGCAGGTCTCCACCAGCAGGCCGTCGGCTCCGCCTTCGATAAGACCCAGAGCATTTTCCTGGTACGCGTCCCGCAGCACCGCGAACGGCGCGTGCCCCAGCGTCGGCAGCTTGGTGCCGGGACCCATCGAGCCGAGCACGTACCGGGGGTGCTCCGGGGTCGACCAGGCGTCGGCGGCCTCGCGCGCGATCCTGGCCCCCGCCTCGGAGAACTCGTAGATCCGCTCGGTGATGTCGTACTCGCCGAGGTTGGCCAAGTTGGCGCCGAACGTGTTCGTCTCCACGCAGTCCGAGCCGGCCTCGAAGTACGCGTCGTGGATCCCCCGTACCACGTCCGGGCGGGTCACGTTCAGCACCTCGTTACAGCCCTCGTGGCCCTCGAAATCGTCGAGCGTCAGGTTGGCGGCCTGCAGCATGGTGCCCATCGCGCCATCGGCGACCAGGAAGCGCGTGGCCAGGGCCTCGGAGAGCGTTGGTGTTGTCGACACCCGTTCAGGCTAACGGGCCAGAGTGGGCAAGCCGGTACCTCCCGTGACAGCGGCCACACACCGGAGTCGATTACAGTCCGCCACGGCCGGGATCGCACGCCTTTGCGCGTATCGCACCGCCGGCACGTAGGCTGTCCCGGTGACCGAGTTCGACGGCCTACCCGTACTCTCCAATCCGGTCGTGGTGGCCGCCTTCGAAGGCTGGAACGACGCCGCGGACGCCGCCACCGCCGCGGTGGAGCATCTGGAGGAGATCTGGCAGGCGCGCCCAGTCGCCGAGCTGGACCCAGACGCGTACTACGACTTCCAGGTCACCCGGCCCACCATCACGATGGCCGACGGCGACCAACGCCGGATCGAGTGGCCCACCACCCGGTTCTCGGTGTGCCGGCCGCCCGGCACTGAGCGTGACGTGGTGCTGATCCGCGGCATCGAGCCGAACATCCGTTGGCGCGCGTTCTGCGACGACGTACTGGAGCTGTGCCACAGCCTCGACGCGCGCGACCTGGTGCTGCTCGGTGCACTGCTCGCGGACGTGCCGTACACCAGGCCGCTCCCGGTCTCCGGCAGCTCCTCCGACGAGGCGCTGGTGGAGCGGCTCGATCTCGCCCAGACCAAGTACGAGGGCCCCACCGGCATCGTCGGCGTGCTGCCCGCCGCCGCCGAGCACGTCGAGCCCGATCAGGAGACCTACGAGCGGGAGCTCAAGGCCCAGCTCGACAAGGGTGTCGACCGGCGCGTGGCCGAGGGCCGGGCCAAGGCCGCGGCGATCCGGGCCGCCCGAGCCGGATCCTCGGGCACCGCACCGGCCCCCGCGGCGGCCGAGCCGCAGGCCCCGGCCGTGGAGAAAGAGGAGGCGGAGGCAGCCACCGAGGCCGGCGCCGACGAGGGTCCCGCGGCCAAGGAGCCCGAGGCATCACCGCCCCCGGAGCCACGGGCCGAGGCAGCCCAGGCGGAGGAGGCGCCGGCCAGGGTCAAGGCCCCCCGGCCCGAGCCCGCCGCCGAGCCCGCCTCGGCGAAGGCCCCCCCGGCGAAGGTGCCTCCCGGCGCGGACGAGGAGACCTTCACCCGCGTGCTTGAGGAGCAGCTGGGCAAGGGCCTCGCTCGGCCCATCGCCGAGAGCCGAGCGCGGGCGGCGGCCGTCAAGGTCGCCCGCGAGAAGGCCGACGCCGGGTAGACGGTTGGACGAGGGCGTCGCCACCGGGCTCCTCGACTGGGACGCCGCGGCCGGCATCGGCAAGCGCTTCGCCGGCCCGGGCCCCCAGGTTCGACCGGCCGAGCGGGCCAGGCTGGCTGAGGACTTCGACGACGTCGTGGCCGAGGCCGACGAGCTGGTGACTGCCTTCACCGGGCTGTCGCTCGACGGTCCGCCGTCCCGGCCCTGGGTGATGACCCGCCGGGAGTGGATCGAGCAGAACCTGCGGGGCTTCGAGCAGGTGCTCGAGCCGGTGGCCCGCCGGCTCCTGGGGCGCCGTCTCCAGGGAACCATGGCCCCGGTACGGCGCCAGGTCCTGGCCTTCCAGGTCGGCGGCATCCTCGGTTACCTCGGACGGAAGGTGCTCGGGCAGTACGACCTGTTCATGCCCCCCGACGACCGCGACGTGATCTACTTCGTCGGCCCGAACGTGGTCGAGCTCGAGCGCCGGTACCGGTTCGGCCGCAGGGACTTTCGGCTGTGGCTGGCCCTCCACGAGGTGACCCACCGCGCGCAGTTCGAGGGTGTGCCGTGGCTCCGCGGGCACATCACCGGGATGATGGGCTCGTACCTCGAGACGATCGATCTCGATGCCCGAAAACTCCTGGAGCGGCTGCGACGGCTGCGGCACGAGCTGCGTCGCGGCGACGGAACCGAGTGGCGGGACCTGGGGATCCTTTTCGCGCTCATGACGCCGGAGCAGCGCGAGACGTTCCGCCGCATGCAGGGGCTGATGTCGCTCCTCGAGGGGCACGGGAACTTCGTGATGGCCCGGCTCTCGGACGGGCGGATCCGGGGAGCGGCCCGGATGCGCCGAACGCTCCAGCAGCGGCGGCGCCGCAAGGGCTTCAACCGCTTGGTCCAGCGAGCCGTGGGTATGGACGTCAAGGCCCGTCAGTACGACCTCGGCGAGCGGTTCGTGGCCGAGGTTGTCGAGCGGACCGGGCCCGAGGGCTTCGCCCGGATCTGGGACCGAAGCGAGAACCTGCCCACCCTCCAGGAGGTCGGCCGGCCCGAGATCTGGATCGAGCGGGTCGCGGCGGCGTGACTCGGGTCGGCCGGGGCCAGCCACCCGCTGTGGCCCGGGTCCTCCAGCGCCTGGTCGCCACGGCTCGACGGCACGACATGCTCCCCGCGGGAACGACGGTCGTGGTGGCCTGTTCGGGTGGCCCGGACTCCATCTGTCTCCTCCACGCGCTCCACCGTCTCCGCCGGCTGTTCCGGATCCGATTGGCGGTGTTCCATTTCGATCATCGCCTCCGCCCGGGATCGGATCGCGACGCCGAGTACGTCGGCCGGCAGGCCGAGCGGCTGCGCCTGCCGTTCACGACGGTCCAGGCGACCGATCGTCCCCCCCGCGGGGGATCCGTGGAGGCGTGGGCCCGGCTGGCCCGCTACGGCGCGCTGACCCAGGCCGCCGCGGACATCGGTGCGGACCGGGCAGCCCTCGGTCACACCCTGGACGATCAGGCGGAGACCGTGCTGCTCGGGCTGGCCCGCGGCGGGGGCCTCGATGCGGTGGCCGGCATGCCTCCGGTGACCTCGCTCCCTCCGCTGGGCTTTCCGGCCGTGCGGCCGGTCCTCGACACCTCGGGGGAGGAGACCAGGGCCTTCTGCCGGGCCCTCCGCCTCCGGCCTCGCCACGATCCCACGAACCGCGATCCACGGTTCCTCCGGAACCGGATCCGGCTCCAGGCGCTGCCCGTCCTGGAGAGGGCGCTGGGACGGAACCTGCGGACCACGCTGGCCCGGACGGCCGAGCACGTTCGGACCGACGCCGAGTACCTCGAGGTCCTGGCATCCGACGCCTCCCGCCGCGTCACCGAGGTCCGCGACGAGGACGTCAGGCTGGACGCCGCCACGCTCGCGTCGATGCCGCGGCCGATCGCGGCGCGGGTGGTGCGGCAGGCGCTCCGCGTCGCCGCGGCGATGGGCGGGGAGTGGGAGCCCGACGTGGGGTCGGCCCACATCCTCGGGGTGCTCGACCTGGCGGCCGGCCGGCCCGGTCGCCGCCTCGATCTACCTGGCGATTTGGAGGCGGAGAGGGTGAAGGGGTATGTTCGCATCTCTCGCCCTTCCCCCGAGAGACCGCGCAGGAAGGGGGAACGGTGACCACAAGGACCGAGGACCGGGCCGAACGTTCGGCCGATACACTTCTCAGCCACGTGGCGGAGTTCGAGCAGGACATCGACCGGATCCTCATCTCCGGCGACGAGGTTCAGGCCAAGATCCGAGAGCTCGGCGACCGGATCACCGAGGACTATCGGGGCCAGGATCTCCTCCTCGTAGGCGTGTTGAAGGGCGCCTTCGTGGTCATGGCCGACCTCTCCCGCCACATCCGCCTGCCCCTCCGGTTCGACTTCATGGCCGTGTCCTCGTACGGGGCCTCGACCAAGACGTCGGGCGTGGTTCGGATCCTCAAGGACCTCGACCACGACATCGAGGGCAGGCAGGTGCTCCTGGTCGAGGACATCGTGGACTCCGGCCTCACCCTGGCCTACCTGCTGAAGAACCTCCGGGCCCGGAAGCCGGCCACCCTCGAGGTGTGCGCGCTGATGCAGAAGCCGGAGGTTCAGCGGGTCGAGCTCGACATCAAGTACAAGGGCTTCGAGATCCCCCCGGTGTTCGTGGTGGGGTACGGGCTGGACTTCGCCGAGAAGTACCGGAACCTTCCGTACGTGGCCACCCTCAAGCCCGAGGCGTACGAGGGCCTGGTCGGGTAGGAACATTCCCGGCGCCCCGCTCGTCGTATGAACAGAAGATGCGACGTTTCCTTCCCGCGCTCGCGCTGGCCGTAGCGGCCCTGGTTTCGTGCGCCCGCTCGGAGGGACCGGGCGGGGGGGCCTCGGGCATCCGAGGCCGGGTGATCGCCTTCCCGAACTGCGTCATGACGGAGACCTCGCCGTGTCCGTCGAAGCCGGTGGCCACCACGGTGGTGGTGGAGTCCGAGACCGGGGAGTTCGTTCGGGTCGAAAGCGCGTCGGACGGCGCCTTTCGGGTGGCACTCCCCGCGGGGAGCTATCTGGTCAGCGCCCAGCCGCCTCCGGGCAGCGACCTGGTGCCCAGACCCCACCAGGTGACGGTCGTGGACGGGGGCTACCGTCGGGTGACGGTCATCCTGGACTCGCGCCTGCGCGAGCCCTGACTCAACCGCCCAGGTCGTTGGGCGTCGTCCGTGTCGACCACCCGGCGGTGTTGTCGAGGGGCTGTGCTACCATCGGCCGCAAGGCTAGGAGCGCGTTCCCCCGGGAAGGAGACCCCCACGAAGAGCGGCGACTTCAACTTCCGTCGGCTCATCCGTGGGCCGCTCCTCTACCTCGCGGTGGTCGCGCTGGCCCTGTGGCTGTTCGTGAACGTCTCCGGGCGCGGCCCGGCCCCCGCCGAGCTCTCCTTCACCAGGCTCGAGGAGCTGGCCGACGCCGGGGACGTCGAGACCGCCACGTTCCTCGAACGCGATCAGATCGTCCTCGGCGAGCTGGCCGGAGGGGAGCCCTACCGGGCGGAGTACCCGCTGGAGTATCAGGACGAGCTCGTCACGAACCTCAAGGCCGCGGACGTCGAGGTCACCGCCGACCCGCAGAAGGGCTCGGCACTGGTGAACGTCCTCATCAACCTGCTCCCCTTCGTCCTGCTGATCGGCATCTTCCTGTTCATCATGCATCAGGGTCAGGGGGGCGGGAACCGCGTCCTCCAGTTCGGCAAGTCCAAGGCCCGTCAGGTCACCCGCGACCAGCCCAAGACTACGTTCCAAGACGTGGCCGGGGTCGACGAGGCCGTGGAGGAGCTCCGCGAGGTGAAGGAGTACCTGGAGAACCCGATCAAGTTCCAAGCCATGGGGGCCAAGATCCCCAAGGGCGTCCTGCTCTTCGGGCCGCCGGGTACCGGGAAGACGCTGCTGGCCCGGGCGGTGGCCGGAGAGGCCGGCGTCCCCTTCTTCTCCATCTCCGGGTCTGACTTCGTGGAGATGTTCGTCGGCGTCGGCGCGGCCCGGGTGCGGGACCTGTTCGAGCAGGCCAAGACGAGCGCCCCGGCCATCGTGTTCATCGACGAGATCGACGCGGTCGGCCGGCATCGGGGGGCGGGCCTCGGAGGCGGGCACGACGAGCGGGAACAGACGCTCAACCAGCTCCTGGTGGAGATGGACGGCTTCGACACCAAGACCGGCGTGATCCTCATGGCCGCCACCAACCGGCCCGACATCCTGGACCCGGCGCTGCTCCGTCCGGGGCGGTTCGACCGCCAGGTGGTCATCGACCGTCCGGACCTGGAGGGACGCCGGGGGATCCTCAAGGTGCACGCCCGGGGAAAGCCGCTCGACGCGAAGGTCGACCTCGACGTGGTGGCCCGCCGGACCCCCGGCTTCACCGGGGCCGACCTGGCCAACGTGCTCAACGAGGCCGC
This sequence comes from Actinomycetota bacterium, assembly GCA_050693275.1. Taxonomy (GTDB): domain Bacteria; phylum Actinomycetota; class UBA4738; order UBA4738; family CALAEC01; genus CALAEC01. The sequence continues at coordinate 11,849 of JBOGWD010000328.1, forward strand.
GCTCCTGGCCGCTCGCGGGGGGAAGCGGGCCGTCGAGATGGCCGAGCTCGAGGAGGCCATCGACCGGGTCATGGCCGGCCCGGAGCGGAAGACCCGGCTGATCTCCGATCGGGAGAAGCGGATCATCGCCTACCACGAGGGCGGGCATGCCCTGGTGGCCCACGCGCTTCCGAACTCGGACCCGGTGCACAAGATCTCGATCATCCCCAGGGGGCGGGCCCTCGGGTACACCCAGACCTTGCCTACCGAGGACCGGTTCCTGGTCACGCGCTCGGAGATGGTCGACGAGCTGGCCATGCTCCTCGGGGGACGGGTGGCCGAGGAGATGGTCATCGGCGACATCACCACCGGGGCCCAGAACGACCTGGAGCGGGCCACCAAGATCGCCCGGGGCATGGTCACCGAGTACGGGATGTCCGACACGCTGGGCCCCCTGACCCTCGGCCAGCGTCAGGGCGAGGTGTTCCTCGGCCGGGACTTCACCACCCATCCCGACTACTCCGACCAGGTGGCCTTCGAGATCGACACCGAGGTCCGCCGGCTGATCGACGAGGCCCACGACGAAGCCCTGGTCATCCTCCAGGGCGAGCGGAGCAAGCTCGACGAGATCGCCACGGCCCTGATCGATCACGAGACGATCGAGAAGGAGGACCTGGCCAGCCTGCTCGAGGGCGTGACCAAGCGGACGCCGAAGGAGGGGTCGCGCCAGGGCGCGGGGATCGCCGTGTTCCGGCGCAGCGTCCGGGCCCCCAAGGATCCCGGTGAGCCGCTCCGCTGACGGGTTCGACGCCGGCAAGGTCGAGGAGGGCGTTCGCCTCATCCTCGAGGGGGTCGGCGAGGACCCCGGCCGCGAGGGGCTGAAGGACACTCCACGCCGCGTGGCGGACATGTACCGGGAGGTGTTCGCGGGCCTCCACGAGGACCCCGAGGCCGTGATCGACGCCGTGTTCGACGTCGGGCACGACGAGATGATCATGGTCCGGGACATCTCGTTCTCGGCGTTCTGTGAGCACCATCTGGTGCCCTTCACGGGGAGGGCCCACGTCGCGTACGTCCCGAACGAGGACGGGCGGATCACCGGCCTGTCAAAGCTGGCCCGCCTCGTCGACGTCCTGGCCAAGCGCCCCCAGGTCCAGGAGAAGCTCACCACCGAGGTCGCTGACGTGCTCGAGCGAACCCTGAAGCCGCGAGGGGTGTTCGTCGTGATCGAGGCCGAGCACATGTGCATGTCGATGCGCGGCGTGAAGAAGCCGGGAAGCGAGACCGTGACCTCGGCCGTGCGCGGGGTGTTCCGGAGCGACCCCCGGACCCGCGCCGAGGCTATGGGCCTCATCCACGACGGCCACCGGTAGCCCACCCGTCCACGTAAGCGTTCAGAAATGTCCCCCTTCCTAGGATCGCGGCGTACCCGATCGGAAGGAGGCGTCTCGATGCGCAGAGGCATCGCCGCAGTAGCGGTGGCCGCGGCCGCCGTGTTGGTCCTGGCCGGTCCGGCCAGTGCCAAAGCCGGGAAGGGGTTCCTGTTCCTCGACGGCGAGGTGTACGGGACCACGGTGCCGCCCTCGCCCCTGCCCCACGGCGGGAACGACCCGCTGTTCTCCGTGACGAACGGGGTTGACGGGCAGTTCGGCATCGCCGGGGTTGGGCCGGGTCAGCCCGGCTACAACGGCGGCGCGTGGGAGGTCTACCGGGTCACGTTCAGCGTGGCCCCGTACCTGCTCACCTCGGACGAGGACGTGATGGCGGCCCATGCCGCCGGTGACCTGACGGTGATTCGGGACGCGGCGGCGGACTTCCGCTGCCCGGTCACGTTCCCCGCGTAGGACTGAACGGTTCGCTCCGGAGGGCGCCGGCTCCGGCCGGCGCCCTCCCTACGCCCCCGGGAGCAGCACCGCGAAGCGGGAGCCGCGGGCGGGGGCGCTCTCGACCGTGATGTGGCCGCCGAGTGCCTCCACGATCCGCCTGGCCAGGGCCAGACCGAGCCCCGAGCCCGGGCCCGATCGGGCCGGATCTCCTCGCCAGAAGGGGTCGAACACGCGCTCCATCACTTCGGCGGGCATGCCCTCGCCCGTGTCCTCGACCGCGACCTCGATCCCACCGTCGAGGCGGCGGGCCTCGATCACCACGGTTCCGTCGGCCGGCGTGTGCCGGATCGCGTTCTGCAGGAGGTTCTGGAGGACCCGGACCAGCCTGGGCGAGCACGTCGCGCTCCCCGCGCCGTTCAGGCGGCGCTCCACCAGCAGGCCCTTGGCCGAGGCATCTGCCCGGCACGCCTCGAGGGCCGAGCCGACCACGTCGTCGAGGCGAGCCCGGGTGGACTCGGCGAGGATCGCCCCGGCGTCGAGCTGGACCAGCTCGAACAGGTCGTCCACAAGCCGGGACAGGGTTTCCACCTGGTGACCGATGTCCGCCACGTACCGTCGAAGCGTTGGCGGATCATCGACCACACCGTCCCCGATGGCCTCGGCCATGGCCCGGAGCCCCGCCAGCGGCGTGCGGAGATCGTGCGAGACGGCCGTGACCAGGTCCCGGCGGGTCCGATCGGCCGCGCGCTCGCCCTCGAGCGAACGCTGGAGCCGCTCGGCCATCTCGTCGAGGGCGCTGGCCAGGGCGTCGAGCTCCGGGCCCGCGCCGAGCGTCCCGGCCCGGGCATCGAGATCTCCCTCGGCCAGTCGCTCCGCCGTCCGGGCCAACCGCTCCACGGCGGAGGACTGAGCGCGGGAGACCACCAGCGCCGCCGCGAACCCGGCGCCCAGGGAGTACACGAGGAGCGACCCGATCAGGACGGCGTCATTGGGATCCACGAGCATCAGCCCGGCCAGGGCGGCGAGGTTGGCCAGGCTGGCCACGGCCGCTACAAGTGCCACGGCGAACAGGCGCTGACGGAACGACGCCCGAGCCAGAAGGGGGCGGGCCAGGGCGGCCACCGCCACGGTGACGGCCCCCGCGGGAAGGAGCAGGAGGGCTAGGTGGACGAGCTCGGACCCGCCCATCCCGGCCACGGCGCCCACGGCCAGGGTTCCCGCCGCGCCGATCGCGGCCACGACCGCCGCCAGGATGACGGGACGCCAAGCCATCACGGATCGAACCGGTATCCGGCGCCCCACACGGTGACCAGGTGTCGCGGGCGGGACGGATCCCGCTCGACCTTCTCTCGGAGGCGTCGGACATGGACCGTGACGGTGGCGGGGTCGCCGTCGAAAGCGAAGTCCCACAGCTCCTCGAGGAGCTCCACCCGGCCGAACACCTCCCCGGGGTGTCGAGCCAGGAACAGGAGGAGGTCGAACTCCTTGGGTGTCAGTCCGACCGGACGACCCCGGACCAGGACCGTCCGGGCCAGCGGGTCGATCTCCAGCCCGTCGAAGCGGAGCGGCCCGGCCGGGCCATCCGACGCGGCGGCCTCGCCGGACCGGCGGAGGACGGCCCGGACCCGAGCCACCACCTCGCGGGGGGAGAACGGCTTGGTCACGTAGTCGTCGGCGCCGATCTCCAGGCCGACCACCCGGTCCGTCTCCTCGCCTCTGGCCGTCAGCATGATCACCGGCGTGTCGTGGTCGGCCCGGATCCGGGTGAAGACCTCGACGCCGTCCAGGCGGGGCAGCATCAGGTCGAGGAGCACCAGGTCCGGAGGCGAGGAGGAGAACCTGGCCAGGGCCGCCTCGCCGTCCTCGGCGCTCTCGACCTCGAACCCGCCCTTCGCCAGGTACCGCGTCAGGACGTCCCTGACGATGGCCTCGTCGTCGACCACCAGCACGCGCGCCCCCACCCGTCCATTGTGGCCCACCGAGGTTTCGGAAGTCTTTCCGCCGTAAGGAGGCCGTAACGTCTCGGCCGGTAGGGTGGCTGGAACGACGGAGGGACGCATGGACATCGTGGGGACGATCAGGCGGCACCCGGGTCGTACGGCCGGCGCGCTGGTCCTGGGGACCGCCGTGGCGGTGGCGGGGTTCCTGTGGTTCCGGCCGGACCGGCTGTTCACCGACGATGCGGTGGACGAGGCGCTCCCCGGCCAGGCGTCGGCGCCGGCGATGGCGGATGCCGGCGCCGAGGAGGCGCCCGCGGAGGCTGCCCCGGCCACCCTGGCCCACGGCCCGTTCATCTCGCTGGAGCACCAGACGACCGGCGGCGCGGTCGTCCTGGAGACCGAGGACGGGAGGCGGTTCCTGCGGTTCGAGGACTTCGAGACCTCCAACGGACCGGACCTGCTCGTGTACCTGTCGGCCAAGGAGCCGGCCGGGACCGATGATTGGCGGGGGTACGACCAGGACTTCGTCGACCTCGGGCCGCTCAAGGGCAACGTGGGGAACCAGAACTACCGGATCCCGGCCGGGGTGGACCTCGACCGCTACTCGACCGCGGTGGTGTGGTGCCGCAGGTTCACGGTCGGCTTCGCGGCGGCCGTGCTGTCCTGACCGCCGGCGTCACTCCAGCCGGCTGATCTCGCCCTCGGTCCCCTCGGCCCACAGCTCCCATCGGGACCCGGCCCCGTGGACGCCGGTCAGCCCCACCCGCCCGAGGTCGGGCGGTACCAGCGGATCGATGACGACCTCTCCCTTCCCGGGCTCGAGCCCCAGCGCCAGGCGGAACCACAGGAACGGGGCGCCGGTGGCCCACGCCTGCGGGCTCGAGGCCGTGGGGTAGCGAACCGGGAACGGGGCCTCGTCGCGCGAGTAGCCGGCGAAGACCTCCGGCAGGCGGAAATCCGTGTACGCGCCCGCCGCGAGCATGGCGCTGGCGATCCGGTTGGCCTCCTCCCGGAACCCGTAGTGGGAGAGCCCCGCGGCGACGATCGAGTTGTCGTGCGGCCACACCGGCCCGATGTGGTAGCCGATCGGGTTGTAGCCCAGGTCGTCACAGGACATCGTCCGGACGCCCCACCCGGACCACATCGCGTCGGTGAACAGCTGGCGGGCCACCACCGCGGCCCGGTCCTCCGGCACGATGCCCGACCACAGGAGGTGGCCCATGTTCGAGGTCATCGAGTCGATGAGCCGCTTGTCGCGGTCCAGGCCCACCGCGTAGTAGCCGCCCCGGCCGTCGATCCACAGGTCCTCGTTGAACCGGCGGAACAGCTCCTCCGCGTCGGCGCGCAGCCTCGTCGCCAGCGCGGGGTCGCCCCACACCCGCTCGGCCAGGTGGGCCAGCCGCACCCGGGCGTCGTACGCGTAGCCCTGGACCTCGGCCGGCGCGATGGGGACCTCGGGGACAGAGCCGTCGGCGAACAGGAGCCCGTTCCACGAGTCCTTCCACGACTGTGTCCGGAGACCCTGGGGGGACCGGGTGGCGAACTCGAGGTAGCCGTCGCCGTCGAGGTCGCCGTACCGCTCCACCCACTCCAGCGCCCGGCGGGCGTTCGGCTCCAGGGCCCTGACGGTCTGGTCGTCGCCGGTCCACCGCCAGTACTCGTGGAGCACGATGAGCCACAGCGGGGTGGAGTCGATCGAGCCGTAGTACGGGCGGTGCGGCTTCTCGCCGAGGGCCGTGAGCTCGCCGAACCTGATCTCGTGGAGGATCTTGCCCGGTTCCTCGTCCTTGAAGTCGTTCATCTCCGTGCCCTGGAACCCGGCCAGCGCCGTCAGGGCGCCCTTGGCCAGGTCGGGCCCCACCCACATCGACTGGTAGGACGTGATGAGGGTGTCTCGGCCGAAGATCGCCATGAACCAGGGGAGCCCGGCGGCCGGCAGCGAGAACTCGTTCCCCTCGACGCAGGCCTGGAGGCGGAGGGAGGCAAGGTCGACCACGGACCGCTCCATGGTGTGCCACACGACGTCGAACCCGCTGGTCACCTGGGGAACCTCGGCCTGCCACTTCTCGAGCACCCGGGTGGCCTGGCGCTCCGGCTCGCCGAACGTCTGGTGGGTGGGCTCCTTGACCTCGTCGTCGACGTTCACCAGGACCTCGATCCCGGTGTGCCACTCGCCCAGGGGCTCGATCCGGATGTCCCACACCAGGTCGTCGCCGTGGACCCGGCCGTCGACCGACGCGTGGACCCTGGTGGCTGCCCGGAACGACTCGTGCTCGTACCGGAACTCCAGAAGCGTGTGGCCCTGATCGTGCCGGGTCTCCATCCGCCCGGCCTTCCGGAAGTCCTTGCCCTTGACCTCGAACAGGTCGGCGAAGTCCGCGGCGCACGACAGACGGACCTGGACGTCCAGCGGCTCCCGCAGGTGGTTCCGGATCCGGATCGTCTCTCGCATGCCGTCGCCGACGAAGCGGTGGCGCCGGATCGTCATGCTCTTGGCCGGGATCCCATCGAGGTCGGGGTTCGTGGTGAAGAACGTGGCCGAGTAGTAGTCGACCTCCCGCGAGGTCAGCACCGCCGGCGTGGCGCCGTTCACCGTGAGGACGAACCGGCTTAGGTGGCGCGTGTCCTCGTGATAGAGACCGGCCACCGATCCGGGGAGCACGTCGCCGAGGGGGTCGGACAGCATGAACGTCGATCCCTCCAGGACCTGGATCGATCCCGGGGGCAGGTCGACCTGGGCGCCCTGCTTCTCGACCTTCTCCTCGGCCTCGGTCATGCGGTCGCCTCGAGGTCGATCACGGTCTTGACCTCGTCGGGCCGCCGCTCCAGGGCCTCCGACCAGCGGTCCAGCGGCACGCGCCGGGTGATCATGCGCTCCAGCCACCTGCGCTCCGCCAGGGCCCGTTCCGCCTGCTCGTAGTGCCGGGCGCCCGCGTTCACCGATCCGAAGATCACGGTGTTGTTGAGCACCATCTCCTTGTTGATGGTAGACGCGTCGAGGGGGATCTCCCGCTGGCTCGATGCGATCCCGGTGAGACAGATCACCCCACCGGGCGTGGTGTGCTCGATGGCGTGGAACACGAGCTGGCCCACCCCGGTGCACTCGATGACGACGTCGAACATCACGTCGGCCTCCTCGATGTCGGAGTGGTACGTGGCGCCCAGATCCTTCACCAGGGCGGGCTTGGGACCCTCGGTGACGCGGTCGAGGACGTGGACCTCGAGGCCTTTCTGCACCCCGATCATCGCCGCGAACAGCCCGATCGGTCCGGCGCCGGTGACCAGGGCCCGGCGGGGCCGGAACGCCGCCCTCGAGACGATCCGCTCGACGTGGTCCCAGGCCTTGGCCACCACGCTGGTGGGCTCGATCAACACGGCCAGCTCGCCCAGGGCCGGGTCCGCCCGCACCACTCGGTCGGGCTCGACGCGATACCGCTCCCGGATGAACCCGTCGCGCTCCTTGATCCCGTGCTCCGTGTACATGGCGTTCCGGCACATGTCCCACTCGCCCACCGCGCAGCTCTCGCACGGGACCGGGTCGGGGTGGCGGACGAAGGCCACCGCGAGGTCGCCGCGGGTGAGGCCGCCGCCCGCCGGCGCCTCGAGCACCCGGCCCAGCGACTCGTGGCCGAGCACCAGCCGGTCCTTCCCGGGCGGGGCTCGCCCGTAGGCCCCGTCGATGATCTCCTGGTCGGTGCCGTCGACCCCGACCGCCACCGCCTCGATCAGGACGGAGCCCTCGGACGGGTCGGGCTCTGGGACGTCCTCGAGCCGGGCTGATCCGGCGGCCAGCGGTGCCACGGTCAACGCTCGCATGGGTGCGCGGTCCTCCTTCCCGATGTGGGATAGCGTACAGAGCCGCGGATGAAGCGCATCATCGACGTGTCCCTGCCGATCGGGCCGGACCTCCTGACCTGGCCCGGAGATCCGGGGATCCGCATCGAGGCCGCCAAGCGCATCGACCGCGGCGACGCGGCCAACGTGTCCGAGTTCCACCTCGGCTCCCACACCGGCACGCACATCGATCCCCCGGTCCATTTCCTCCCCGGCCACCGTTCGATCGAGGAGCTGGACCTGGCCGTGTTCTTCGGCCCGGCAGTGGTGGCCGACCTGCGGGGAGCGGGCGAGGTCGGCCCCGCGGAGCTCTACGAGCTGGATGTTCCGGAAGGCACGGAGCGCCTCCTGTGCCGGACCCGGAACTCGGAGCTGTGGACCCGGCTCCCGGTCCGGTTCCCGGAGGACTACGTGGCCGTCACGCCCGACGGCGCTCGGTGGGTGGTCGACCGGGGGATCCGGCTGCTGGGGGTGGACTTCCTGTCCGTTGAGAAGTTGGGGACCCCGGACCACCCCGTCCACCGGACGCTCCTCGGCGGGGGGACGGTCATCGTGGAGGGCCTCGACCTCTCCCACGTCCAACCGGGGGGGTACACGCTGGCCTGCTTCCCCCTCCGGATCAAGGGCGGCGACGGATCACCGGCCCGAGCCGTCCTCATCGAGCCGTAGCCGATCTGGAAGCACCGATCGGTCCGGGCGACCGCGCTCGGCGTCGAGCACCACGAACATGTCCTCTCCTTGCCAACCGATCAGGAGCGTTTCCCACACGGCGCGGATGGTGGGTCCGGCCCCGCTGAAGAGGATGGCCACCCCGATGGCGATCCGGGGACAGCTTGTCGTACGTGACGATCCGGGCGTCGATGAGGTCCGGGCCCGTAGCGTAGCCAAGGAGGTCCAGACCCCGTTCGTGGGAGGCGTACGCGTCCTGGGCCAGGTCCTCGGCCTCGTGCCGGTCCCCGGTGGCCAGGTACATGGCCCGGAAGAGGCGCTGGAAGTTCGCGTGGCAGAAGTCCTCGAAGGCCTCGACTCGCTCCTCCACGACCGGCTCGCTCATCACGGCCATCGTGATGGAAACGCCCGGGTGCCGGGCGGCGTTACCGATCAGTCGCCGGCCACGAAGAACAGCCAGGTGCCGTCACGGGCGATCCCGGCTCGCCAGCCGAGGTATGTGCCGAGCTCCTGGAACGATTGGATGTCCTCGTCGGCGTGGATCTGCCGGAGCGTCTGGAGATCCTGCTCGTCCCACTCGGCGGGGTCCTCGGTGGCCTGGGCGGGCCATACGAACACCCCGCGGTCGAACCCCGGCTCGGTACCGAGGACGCTCGGGAGGATGTCGCCGATGACCGGCTCGTGGCCCTCGGACTCGAGCCGTCGCCAGTAGGCGATCGGGTCGGTCTCCCCGCCGAACGAGAACGTGAAGCCCTCGTCGGGGATGAGGGCCCGCAGCGCCTCCCAGGCCCGAGCCTGGGCCGCGGCCAGGATCGCATCCCTGGTCTCGGCCACACGGCCGGGGATCGCGAGCTGGGGTTCGGATGCGCCCGTTTCCGTCCCGGAGGTCACGGGCGACGCGACACGGGACGATGTCAACGCGATAGTGTTGCCGGACCCGTCCTGGACAGCCACCGAAATGAGCGTGGACGGCCCCACGGGTCCCGGGGCCTGCGCCTCGATCTCGAAGAGACCGTCCGGTGCCGAGACCGAGACGGGAGAGCCACCGTCGACGGTCAGCGTCACCCGCGCTCCCTCCGGGATGAACCCGAGGCTTCCCCTGAACGCGATCCTTCCGTCAGATCCGAACTCGTCGTCGGGTCCGATGGGCTCCATGAAGAAACCCTCGGCATCAGCGGCGAGGACCGCGAACATCCTCGGGCCCGGCGGTGGGATGCGGGACAGGAACAACGTTGTCCCGATGTCGCGCCCGCTTCCCGCGGCGAGAGAGATCCTGTGGTTCCGGATGACGGCGGTGATGTCTTCGCCGGAGCCCTGGACGTCGACCTCGACGTCGTTCATGTCCCACCCCAACACGTTGACCGCGAACAGGATGGCCGTCCCCTCCGGGTCGGTCCACATCGGCATCGATCCCTGGGCCACCTGCTCCCGGGTGACCTCCAGCTCCTCCTGTGTGGGGGGGTAGATGAACGGATAGAACGCGGTGGAGGGCCCCGCCGGAGTCGTCTCTCGAGGTCCCGTCGAGGTCTCCTGGAGGAGCGCCCGGATGCCGACGACCACGCCGAGGGCCAGGCCCACGGTCATGGCCCCGGCCAGCGCGGCCGTGCCGGCCCGGCGCCGCCGGGCCCGGCGCAGGACCGATCGGGGGATACGCCGGTCCAGTCGCATCTCCTCGGCCTTCTCGTCGAGCAGCCTCTTCAGGTCCACCTCATTCACCCCTTGGGATCTCCGCGCCGAGCCGGTCCAGGCCCCGGGAGACCAGCGACTTGACCGTGCCCACCGCGCAGCCCAGGATCTCGGCGGTCTGGGCTTCGGTGAGGTCCTCGTAGTAGCGGAGCACGACGGCGGCTCGCTGCCTCGGGCTGAGCCGCTGAAGGGCGTCCCACATCTCCTCCCGGGCGCCGGGGTCCGGAGAGGCGTCATCGGGCGGCCGTCCCTGGCGTTCCAGGTACGCTCGCTCCACCCGCCGGCGGCGGAAGTGGGAGCGGGCCAGGTTCACCACCGTGGCCCGGAGGTACGACCGGAACGCCTCGGGATGGCGGATGTCCCGGAACCTCCCGAAGAGGCGGACGAAGGCCTCGTGCACCAGATCCTCGGCCACGGATCGGTCGCCGGTCAGGAGGAAGGCCAGGCGGGCCGCTTCGGGGGCGTGGGCCTCGTAGAGCTTCCCCAGCCGCCCACCCTCCGCCGTGGCCACCGCTCGCCGTTCCTCCGCTCGTATCACGCCGCCCTCCCGAGCCTAGACGCCCGAGCCACTCGGAAGGTTCCACCGTCCCGCGCTAGGCTTGGCCCGTGCGATGGACCATCGGCGATCGGGTGCTGGACTGTGGGCCGCACACCCTGGTGATGGGGGTCATCAACGTGACCCCCGACTCGTTCTCCGACGGAGGACGGTTCCTCGATCACGAGGCCGCAGTGGGTCACGGGGTCCAGATGGCCGAGGACGGCGCGGACCTCCTCGACGTGGGCGGGGAGTCCACGCGCCCGGGATCGGACCCCGTGACGGTCGAGGAGGAGCTGGACCGGGTGCTGCCCGTGATCAAGCGCCTGGCCGCCGAGGTCGACGTGCCCCTGTCCATCGACACCCGCAAGCCGGATGTGGCCCGGCCCGCCCTCGACGCCGGCGCGGTGATCGTGAACGAGGTGTCGGGCGCCCGGGACCCCGCGATGTTCGAGGTGGTCAGGGCGGCGGGGGCCGGGGTGGTCCTCATGCACATGCTCGGCGAGCCGAAGACGATGCAGGTCGAGCCCCGGTACCACGACGTCCTCCGCGAGGTCCGGGCCTACTTGGCCGAGCGCCTCGAGGTGGCCCAGGCCGCCGGGATCGAGCGGGACCGCCTGGCCGTCGACCCCGGGCTGGGGTTCGGGAAGACGTACGAGCACAGCCTCACGCTGATGCGGGACATCGACGCGTTCCTCGACCTCGGCGTGCCGGTGGTGGTGGGGCCGTCGAGGAAGTCGTTCATCGGGACGGCGCTGGGCGACCTCCCGGTGGAGCAGCGCCTGGAGGGCACCGCGGGCGCGGTGGCCTGGATGGCTGGGCGGGGAGCGCACGTGGTGCGGGTCCACGACGTGGCGGAGATCGCCCGGGTGCTGAAGGTGGTCGACGCGATCCGGGGGCCCCGATGAGGCTCGACAAGCGGCGGGCCCGGGTCTCCGGCGGCGAGCTGGCCTACGCGGAAGAGGGAGAGGGCCCGCCCGCCGTGCTCCTGCACGGGTTCCCCACCTCGTCCCACCTGTGGCGGGACCTGGTCCCGATCCTGGCCCCCCGGTTCCGGGTCATCGCCCCGGACCTGCTCGGGTACGGGGACTCCGGCAGGCCCGAAGACCTCTCGGCGCTCACCGTCCGGCGCCAGGCCGGGCACATCCGGGAGCTCATGGACATGCTGGGCATCGACGACCCGGCCGTGGTGGGCCACGACATCGGCGGCGGGATCGCCCAGCTCCTGGCGCTCGAGGACGGCGTCCGGACGCTGGTCCTGGTGGACTCGGTCTCGTTCGACTCGTGGCCGATCGAGGCCGTGCGCATGCTCCAGGACGTCCGCGATGAGCAGGTCGACGTGGAGCTCGCCCGGACGATGGTCCGGACCGCCCTGGAGATGGGGATGAGTCGCCCGGAGCTGCTGGCCGAGGAGGATCGGGACGAGTACCTCCGGCCATGGTCCGAGGACCCGATGGCGGTGATCCGGGCCGCCCGGGGGATCGATGGGGACGGGCTGGTGGGGACGGAGAGCCGCCTCGGCGCGCTCGACGCCAGGGCCCTGGTCGTCTGGGGCGAGGAGGACCCGTTCCAGCCGGCGGAGTGGGCCGAACGGCTCGGCGAGGCGATGCCCGGGGCCACCGTGGCCCTCCTCCCGGGATGTTCGCACTACGTCACCGAGGACGCACCCCAGGCCGTGCTCCCGCTGATCGCCGACTACCTCCGGCGCATGCACCTGGGGCAGTCACACGGGCACGACGCCGGGCCCACCCCGGTGGAGCTGGGCATCTCGTTCCAGCGGCCGGCTGGGCCGGCCGACCCCGAGGGGTGAGCGGTGGCCGGGCTCGATCTGTCGCTGACCGGCGACGAGCTGGACGAGTACCTGCGGGAGCAGCGGACGATTCGGGTGGCCACGGTCGGGGCCGACGGCGTCCCCCACGTCGTCCCCCTGTGGTTCGTGTGGCACGACGACACGGTGTTCCTCAACTCGACCCTGGGGAACCCGACGGTGGAGAACATGCGCCGCGGAGGGGTCGTCTCGGGCGTGGTCGACGACGGGGCGGCCTACGACGTCCTCCGGGGGGTGGTCCTCACCGGACGGGTGGAGGTGGCCGACGACGATCCCCGTCTGACCGAGGCCGAACGCTTGTGGTCCCACAAGTACCTGGGCGGGAACGAGCCACCGTACCGGCGGTGGCGCGATCGGGTGTGGCTTCGACTCGTCCCCGATCGGACGGCCTCATGGGACTTCAGGAAGATCCCCGAGGCCAGGGCCCGCCGGGACGCCGAGCGGCAGGCCGGGGAGGCCTAGCCGGTGCCGCAGGTCATCCGCATCCGGGGGATCCGAGCCGAGGGTCGCCACGGCGCCAGCGCCGGCGAGCGGGATGAGGCGCAGCCGTTCGTGGTCGACCTCGACGTCGAGGTGGAGGTGGCGGGCGACGACCTGGAGTCGACCGGCGATTATCGCGAGGTGGTCGCCGCGGTCCGCCGGGTGGTCGAGGGCGAGCCGGTCACGCTCATCGAGACCCTGGCCGGTCGGATCGCCGCGGCCGCGCTGGTGGTGTCCGGGGTCCGCACGTGCCGGGCCGTGGTCCACAAGCCCCGGGCCGCGGAGCGTCTCGGCGTGGCCGACGTCTCGGCCGAGGCGACCTCGGGGTGACCAGGGCGTACCTGGGCCTCGGCTCGAACCTGGGGGACCGCCTGGAGAACCTTCGACGGGCCGTCGAGCTCCTGGGTCAGCGAGGGGTCCCGATCGTCCGATCCTCACGGGTGTACGAGACCGAGCCGGTCGGCGGACCTCCCCAGCCCGAGTACCTCAACGCGGTGGTCGAAGCCGAGGCGGGCGGGACGGCCTGGGACCTCCTGGCGTCGTGCCGGGAGGTGGAGCAGGCCATGGGACGGGAGCGAGCGGAGCGGTGGGGGCCTCGGGTGATCGACGTCGACGTGCTGACCTTCGGCGACGAGGTCGTCGAGGAGCCCGGTCTGGAGATCCCCCATCCCCGGATGCACGAGCGGGCCTTCGTGCTGGTCCCGCTCCTGGAGCTCGACCCCGACCCGCCGCTCCCCGGCGGACGGAGGGCCGCGACGCTTCGCGTGGACGCCCTGGGTGTCCGCCTGCACGCGCCGCCCCTGGTGGGCTGACCTATACTCGCGCCGGTGACCCGCACGACCCCATGGACGTCGCCGTCGTAGGGGCGGGCAGGGTCGGGACCGCGCTGGCGGTCCTCCTGGGCCGGGCCGGCCACCGCATCGTGGCCGCGTCGGGCCGGGAGGCCTCCCGGTCACGCGTCGAGACCTGGCTGCCCGGCGTCCCCTTCCTCCCCCCGACCGAGGCCGCTCGCGCGGCCGAGGTCGTGCTCCTGGCCGTCCCCGACGACGCCATCCCGGCGGTCTGCGATGAGATCGCCGCGGCCGGCAGCTTGTCCGAAGGGATGTTCGTGGCCCACCTGTCCGGGGCCGCACCCCTCCTGGCACTCGGTCCGGCCCGCGCCGCCGGCGCCCACGTCCTGTCGATGCATCCCATTCAGACCGTCCCCGACGTGGAGTCGGGGATCGAGCGGCTGCCGGGCGCCCACGTGGCGGTGACGGCGTGGGACGAGCCGGCCTTCGAGGTGGGAGAGCGGCTGGCCGCGGACGCCGGCGGCCGCCCGTTCCGGCTGTCCGAGGAGGGCAAGCCCCTGTATCACGCCGCAGCCGTGTTCTGCTCGAACTACCTGGTGGCCGTGGAGGGCCTGGCCGAGCGCCTGTTCCTGGCGGCCGGCGTGGAGGATCCCGTGCGGGCGTTCGCGCCCCTGGCCGAGGCAACCCTGGCCAACGTCCTCCGTGTGGGCCCGGCCGAGGCGCTCACCGGACCCGTGGCCCGCGGCGACGCCGGGACCGTGCGCCGCAACCTCGAGGCGATCTCCGCGCATGCCCCCGAGGCAGTGGGGGCCTACGTGGCGCTGGCCGACGCGGCGATGGACCTGGCGGTTCGAGCCCGCCGGCTCGGTCCCGAGGCCCGCTCGGCCATCCGGGAGGTGCTCGACGAGTGGAGGTGAACCGGTCGAGGGCGGCCTTCCGAGAGGCCTGCGGGTCGGCTCGGGCGCAGGGCCACGACGTGGGGTTCGTGCCCACGATGGGCTTCCTCCACGAGGGCCATCTCTCGCTGATGGCCCGGGCCCGAGAGGAATCTGGCTTCGCCGCGGTGTCGATCTTCGTGAACCCCCTCCAGTTCGGCCCGGGGGAGGACCTGGCCGACTATCCGCGCGACCTCGACGCCGACGTGGAGCGCTGCGCGAAGGAGGGCGTCGACGTCGTCTTCGCCCCCGACGTGGACGAGATGTTCCCGGGCGGCCGGCCGGAGGTCACGGTCGACCCCGGCCCGCTCGGGGACCGGCTGGAGGGCGCCTCCCGGCCGGGCCACTTCCAGGGGGTGTGCACCGTGGTGGCCAAGCTCCTCGGGCTGGTCGGTCCGTGCCGGGCCTACTTCGGGGAGAAGGACGCCCAGCAGTTGTTCATCGTCGGGCGGATGGTTGGGGACCTCGACCTCCCCGTGGAGGTGGTGGGCTGCCCGACGGTGCGCGAGCCCGACGGGCTGGCCGTGTCCTCGCGCAACACCTACCTGTCCCCCGAGGAGCGGCGCGCCGCCACCTGCCTGTACGAGGCCCTGGCCCGAGCGGCCTGGCTGGTCGAGGGGGGTCAGCGGGACACCGCGGTGCTCCGCGCGGAGATGGCCCGGCGGATCGGGGCGGAGCCGCTGGCCCGTCTGGATTCCGTGGCGGTCGTGGACGAGGGCACGTTCGAGGAGGTGGAGCGGCTCCGGGGCCCGTCGCGGGCGCTGGTGGCAGCGAGGATCGGGCCGGCCAGGCTGATCGACAACCTCCTCCTGCGGCCGTCCGATTGAGGGAGGATACGGAGCGATGCTGCTTGCCATCGACGTGGGCAACACCGAGACGGTCGTGGGCGTGTTCCGGGAGGAGGAGCTGGCCTGGCGGTGGCGGATGGCCACCGTCCCCGAGCGAACCGCCGACGAGCTGGCTCTTCTGTACGGTGGGTTCCTCCAGCAGCAGGGGCTTTCCTTCGATCGGAACGTGACGGGCGTGGTCGTCTCGAGTGTCGTGCCGAGCGCCACCCAGGCTCTCCGCGAGATGGTGCGGCGGTACTTCCGGTTCCCCCCCGTCGTGGTGGAGCCGGGGGTGAAGACGGGGGTGCCCGTCCTCACCGACAACCCCAAGGAGGTGGGGGCCGATCGGATCGTCAACGCGCTGGCCGCGTTCTCCAGGTTCGGTGGCCCGTGCGTGGTGGTCGACTTCGGCACGGCAACCACGTTCGACTGCGTGTCCGAGCACGGCGAGTACGTGGGCGGGGCCATCGCGCCGGGGCTCCAGGTGGCCGCTCGGTCGCTGTTCGAGCACGCCGCGCGCCTCCCGCTCGTCGAGCTGGTGGCGCCACAGTCGGCCATCGGCAAGAACACCGTGGAGAGCGTCCAGTCGGGCCTGATCTTCGGCTACGCGGCGATGGTCGATGGGATGGTCGAGCGGCTGGCCAAGGAGCTCGGGCAGCCGACCGTGGTGGCCACCGGGGGTCTGGCCCCGGCCGTGATCGAGGAGTGCCGGGTGGTGGATCACCACGAGCCGTGGCTGACGCTCGAGGGGCTCCGCCTGGTGTTCGAGAAGAACGCCGAGCGATGACGGACGAGGAGCGACCCTCCCCGGCCGAGGACGTCCTGGTCGCTCGGCGGGTGAAGCTGGATCGGCTCCGGGCTCGGGGAATCGAGCCGTTCGCGCTGCGCTTCGATCGCGACGCGGTGGCCGCCGAGCTCCACGGGCGTTACGAAGGCCTGGCCCCGGAGGCGGCCTCGGGCGCCGTGGTCCGGGTAGCCGGCCGTCTGGTGGGCCTCCGGCGCTTCGGGGCGCTCACGTTCGGGGTGCTCCGCGACTCTACCGGCGACATCCAACTCTTCCTGGAGGAGGGCACGTTGGACGGCGGCGGGGCGGCCCTGATCGAGGACCTGGACTTGGGCGACTGGGTGGGCGCCGAGGGGGAGGTCGTGCGGACGAAGCGCGGCGAGCTGTCCGTGAAGGCCACCCGCCTGACTATGCTCACGAAGTCCCTCCGGCCCCTGCCCGAGAAGTGGCACGGGATCAAGGACCCCGAGCTCCGCTACCGCCGCCGGTACCTCGAGCTGGCCACGGATCCGGAGTCCCGGAGGCTGATCCGGGCCCGGGCCCAGGCGCTGGCCGCGTTGCGGGCCGAGCTGGCCGGCCGGGGCTTCGTCGAGGTGGAGACCCCGATGCTGCACGCCACGGCCGGCGGGGCCATCGCCCGCCCGTTCGTCACCCATCACCGGGCCCTGGGTGTCGACTTCAACCTGCGCATCGCCATCGAGCTGTACCTGAAGCGGCTCCTGGTGGCCGGGGTGGAGCGCGTGTACGAGATCGGCCGCAACTTTCGCAACGAGGGCATCGACCGGGACCACAACCCCGAGTTCTCGATGCTCGAGGCCTACCAGGCCTACGGGGACTACGAGACGATGATGGAGCTCGGGCACGCGCTGGTGGTTGCGGCGGCGCGAGCCGTGCGCGGGAGCCTTCGGTTCGACTACCAGGGCCGAGAGATGGACCTCGAGGGGGATTGGCCGAGGGTCACGGTTCTGGGCAGTGTGTCCGAGGCGATCGGCGAGCAGATCTCGCTGGACCGGCAGGACCTGGATCAGGTGGCCCGCCGGCAGGGGATCGACGTCCACCCGACGTGGGGGCCGGGGAGGATCGTCCTCGAGCTCTTCGAGAAGCTCGTGGAGGGCCAGATCTGGAACCCGACCTTCGTGTGCGACTTCCCCCGGGAGGTGTCTCCGTTGGCTCGGCCCCATCGCACAGAGCTCGGACTCGTCGAGCATTTCGACCTGGTCATGGCCGGGATGGAGATCATTCCTGCCTACTCGGAGCTCTCCGACCCCGACGAACAGCGTCGGAGCTTCGAGATCCAGCAGGAAGCCCGCCGCCAGGGGGAGGAGGAGACCCATCCCCTGGACGAGGACTTCCTGGTCGCGCTGGAGCACGGGATGCCGCCCGCCGGGGGGCTGGGCCTGGGGATCGACCGTCTGCTGATGATCCTGGCCGACGTCCCGTCGATCCGGGACGTGATCCTCTTCCCCGCCCTCCGTCCCGAGGCGTGAGCCGTGGAGCTCGGGCAGATGCCCGTCTCCGGGCGGCGCCTGCAACGGCGCGGGCTCCCACCGTCCCTCGCGGTGGCTCGGGACGGTCCCCCCGCGCCTGCGCGGCGCCGTCCCACGGCCCTCCTGATCGCGCTCCTCGTGTCGTGCACGTCGCAGGCCCCGGAGACCGCGGAGCCTCCGAGGCCCTCGCCGGCGCCCAGCCCTTCGGCCACTCCGGGGGAGGCCGGGCCGGTCCTTCCCGTGGTGGTCGGGCCGGACGCGCACGGCAGCTACCTCGACGGGATGGAGCTGGCAGCGTCGGAGACCGGGACGCTCCTCGATGTGCGCGAAGCCGGGGCGCCCCTGGACGTCGTTCGCGAGGCCGTGGCCGCGGGCCCCCCGGCCGTGTTCGTGGTGGGCGCACCGGATGCCGTGGCCGAGGCCCGGCCGGAGATCGAGGCCGTAGGCGTGCCGGTGATCCTGGTGGGCGGCGACCTGTACACGGACCGCCGTCTGTTCCGTCACGGGTTCCAGACGGCCATCCCTCTCCGGTGGCAGGCCCGGGTGCTGGCCCGCTACCTGGTGGTCGACCGCGAGCACGACCGGATCGCCGTCGTCGGGAATCACGCCCTGGGGGCAGAGGCGCTGGCCGAGGAAGGGGTGTCGCCGGCGGACTCGGCGCGGGAGGCCGACGCCGTGCTGGCACTGGGCTCGCCGCGAGTCAGGTTCGGTCAGACTCAGGTGGCGACTGCCAACGCCGCGCTCCCCCGTCCCGAACTTCCTCCGGGCTCCGTCACGTGTGTCCCGTACACCTGGGCGGGATGGGCCGACATGCTCCCCCGGGTGCATCGGTTCCGAACGCGGTTCGAGCGGGCCACAGGTCATCCGCCCGTCGGCTTCGAGCAGGAGGGATACGACGCAGTCCGAGCGCTGGCCGAAGCCCTGGACCGGACCGGCGGCGAAGGGGGCGACGAGCTGATCCGGGCCCTGGAGTCCTACCGCGAGGAGACGTACTCGTCGCTCCCGATCAGGCTCGGGCCCGACGACCACGTGTTCGCCGAGGAGAGCCAGCTCGGCCTGTTCGCAGTGGCGGCTCCCGGCGAGCGGCCCTTCTCGGGAGAGGTCCTGGCGGAGGTGCCGTGGCGGCCGATCATGCGCACGTTCACCACCGACGGCCAGAAGGTGAACCTTCTCGACCGGGACAAGAAGCTGTTCTTCCCCGGCTGGCATCGGCGGAAGCCGAGCCCCCGGTACTGGAAGTCACGGTTCGGGATCGTCACCCGCCCCGACGAGGACCCGCTGCACTAGCCGGGCGACTCGGCCGGCCGGGCGTGGTCGTGGATGTGCGCCTCGCGCTCATGCTCTTGCGCAGGATCCTCGTGTTCCTGGTGGACGTGCTCCACGGCCGGGTGGTTGTGCTCGTGGTCGTGGGTGGCCATCAGGTGGCTCCAGTCCTGGCCGTGGGACAGGTAGTGCACGACGTGGTGGTGGGTATGCCCGTGGACCACGTCCCCGTGATCGTGCCGGTCCGCCATGGGACCTCCTTCCCTCGTGGCATAGGTGCTACCCGCCGCGCGAAGAGACAAGCCCCCTGGTAGACGGGAAGCTCGATGGGGAAGAATACGCCCAGCGAGCGGAGGAGGTGGCACGGATGGGTTTCAAGTCAGGTCTGTTGGTCGGGTTCGGCGTCGGCTACGTCCTCGGGACCAAGGCCGGCCGGGAGCGTTACGAGGAGCTGAAGGCGTCCTGGGACCAGTTCATGGGCAATCCCTCGGTCCAGCGGGCGGTCACCCGAGGCCGGGAGGTCGTTGAGACCGGCACCCGCAGGGGGATCCGGGCGGTCGAGGAGGCCGGCGACGAGGTCAAGGACCGCCTGGAAGGGGGTCCCAAGGCCGGTACCTCCTGAGGGCAGGTCGGCCCAAGAAATCCCCGCCGGACGCTCATCCGGGCCCCCGGGACCGCCGAAATACGGGGAGAAGCCCGTCGGTTGAAAGGTCCGTGGGCGGGTGCGGAGGTGGCATCTGACCCCGATGGTAGAATCGAGCATGACGGGCGCTCCGGGGGCGCAGCGAGGCAAGCGCCGGGGGCGCCCGAGGCGCCTCGGGGGTAGGACGGGGTTCCGAAGATCCCCGAAGCGAAGCCCGAGGGCCGGTCGATCCGGTCCAGAGGGAGAGGAAAGCGGATGTTCGAGCGATTCACCGACCGAGCCCGTCGGGTCGTGGTCCTCGCCCAGGAAGAGGCGAGGATGCTCAACCACAACT
>JBOGWD010000329.1:0-1419 GCA_050693275.1 Actinomycetota bacterium
GACGCTTCGCCCGCCCCCAGCGGGGGGCACGGGCCAAGTATAGCGTTCCCGGCCCGCGGGAACCCCGCGGCCACCAGCCCGTCGAACCATCATGAGCGCGACTCGCGTAGCCGTGGTCCTCGGCCTCATTGCGTCGGCGGCGTGCGCCCGCTCGGGCGGCCCCCCCGGCGCGGCCGAGGAGAACCGTGAGGTGGCCATCTACGCCGCCGTGGTCAGTCACATGGCGTCGGAGCAGGGCCAGTCTTCCGGGTTCCGGGTGATCTACGTGCTGGACCGGGTGGTGGAGAACGCCGACGACCCCGACGATCCCGGCGCCGGTGAGCCATTCCCCGAGGAGGACAAGGCGGCCCTCTCGAAGGCTCTGGACAGCGTGGCCCCCGTGGAATTCGTCCCGAGCCGAACCGACGTGATCGGCCCTGCGGAGGACGGGGGACGGGTGGAGAACCAGGGGATCCTGCTCACGCTCGGCCCGATCGGCGGCGAGGAGGGCCGGGCCCTGGTGCCGGCCTCCAGTTACCTGGCCAACCTGGCCGGGACGTGGCAGACCTGGGTGGTCGAACGGCGCGCGGAGGGCTGGCAGGTGACGGGCACCGAGGGCCCCGTGGCCATCTCCTGAGCCGGGTCAGCGCTCCAGCATCCCCACGTACGCCAGGTCCTCCACGATCGGGGCCCACATCCCCGTGATCGAACGTCCGCTGCCCGGCTCCACTACCTGGACCGCCCCGGGCAGGGCCACGTACAGCTCGCGTGGGCCGGCTCCGAGGGCCGCCACCGGTCCGTCGACCGTCCAGGCCCCGGTCGGGCGAAGGGTGTCGGTGTCCAGCATGATCAGGCCGGAGCCGGCGGCCACCACGAGCTCGCCGTCGGGGCCGATGAGGGCCCGGGTCTCCCCGTCCCGATCGAGACCGACGTCGACCTCCGCGGCCCGGGTCATCTCCAGGGAGGCGGTGTTCATCACGGCCACCACCCCGCGGGCGGCGTCGACCACGTACAGGAGATCGCCGTCGGGCGAGATCGCCATGGCCTGATCGGCGGGATCACCGCCCCACAGCTCCTCCGGCAGGGCCACGCAGTGGGCCCATCCCTCGTCGAGGCTGAGGGTGTGCACGAAGCCGACGTGCTGGTCCGCCCCGTGGTGTCCGGAGAGCCGATCCGGCGGTCGGGTGGTGTACAGCGTGTACAGCATCGTCCCGTCCGCCGAGGCGATCTGCTCGAGCCGGGTGCCGCTCATGGTCTCCACCACCCCCTTCTGCCCGGTGTTCACCGGCGAGACCGAGCCGTCGGCCAGGTGAAGCGCGGCCACCCGGTAAGCCTCCGGCGAGGTGGGAGGCACGTAGCGGATCAGGAACAGGGTCTCCCCGTCGGCCGAGAACGCCTCGGGCTCGAAGTTTCCCGCCAGGCGGAAACGCTCCGGTTCCA
>JBOGWD010000330.1:0-6659 GCA_050693275.1 Actinomycetota bacterium
GGAGGTAGTCGTGGGAGATGAGGAACACGAAGAACGCCGAGATGCAGAAGAGGCCCTTGAACAGGAGGGCGAAGTCGTCGACGACGAACATCCCGCCGAGCGTGGTGCGGTCCGGCCCGTACGCGAGGGCGACCACCGACACCAGCGTGGCCAGGACCCCGGCCGCGGACACCGGCATCGCCAGCCACTTCCTGTCGTCGCCGAACACCAGGAGGTCCAGCACCAGGACCGCGCACAGGGTCAGCGTGAGCAGGATCTCCGGCGCCAGGGCGACCAGGTCGACCGACGGCACCGTCGCCGCGGCGAGTGTCACGGGGCGAGCGCCTTCACGAGGGCGACCACGGAGTCGTTCGTGATCCCGAAGATCATCCGCGGGAACAGCCCCATGCCGATGACGAGGACCAGCAGCGGCGCCCAGCTCACCAGCTCGAGGGGCTGGACGTCGAAGAGCTTCTTCTTCTCCCAGCGCTCGGAGAGCTTGCCGAGGTTGACCCGCTGGATCATCCACAGGAAGTAGCCGGCGGTCAGGATCGTGCCGACGCCGCCGAGCACCATGAGCGTCCGGTACAGGCCGAGCGAGAGGCCCTCCGCCGGGCTGTACGACGACAGCAGGGCCATGACCTCGCCCCAGAAGCCGGCCAGCCCCGGCAGGCCGAGAGACGCGATCGTCGTGAACGCCAGGATCGACGCCAGGAACGGCATCTTCTGGAGCATGCCGCCCCCGATCTCGGCGATCTCACGGGTGTGGTACCGCTCGTGCACCGAGCCGGCCAGGAAGAACAGCATCCCGGTGATGACGCCGTGGGCGACCATACCGAAGATGGCCGCGTTGATCCCGACATCGGTGAGCGTGGCGATGCCGAGCATGACGAACCCCATGTGGCCGACGCTCGAGAACGCGATGAGGCGCTTGAGATCTCGCTGGGCCAGACACGCCAGGGCGGCGTAGACGATGGCGATGGCGGCGAGGACGCCGATCCACGGCGCCCACACCCTGGCCGCGTCCGGGAGGATCGGCAGCGCTATCCGCACGAACCCGTAGGTCCCCATCTTCAACAGGACGCCGGCCAGCACCACCGAGCCGACCGTTGGGGCCTCGGTATGCGCGTCCGGAAGCCAGGTGTGGAACGGCCACATCGGGACCTTGATGGCGAACCCGAGGAACAGGCCGGCGAATACCACGAGCTGGAAGGTCCTGTCGAACCCCGCTCCCTGCAGGGCGATCATGTCGAAGGTGTTCGGCTCGGCGTTGAAATACATCGCCAGGAAGCCCAGCAGCATGAACACCGAGCCGAAGAGCGTGTAGAGGAAGAACTTGATCGCCGCGTACTCTCGGTTCGGGCCGCCCCACAGCCCGATCAGGAAGTACATCGGGACCAGCACCAGCTCCCAGAACACGAAGAACAGAACCATGTCGAAGGCGACGAACGTCCCGGCCATGCCGGTCTGGAGGATGAGCAGCAGCGCCACGAACGCCTTCGGGCGCCCTGGCTCAGGCAGGTAGCGCCACGTGTAGATCATGCACAGGAACCCCAGCAGCAGCGTCAGCTCGAACAGCGGGAGGCTGACGCCGTCGATCCCGACGAAGTAGCGGGCGTCGATCACCGAGATCCACGGCAGGTCGACGCTGAACTGCAGGCCGTCCCGCCCTTCGGCCGCCCCGAACGCCCCCGCCGCGCCGAAGTCGAACCCGAACAGCATGGCGATCCCGATGGCCAGCGGGATCCCCGTGAACAGGATGCCCAGCCCGCGGGTCATCCGGTCCCGGTCCCGCGGCATCAGGGCCACGACTACCGCGCCCACCGCCGGAAGGAACACCGCCAGGGTGATCGCCGATTCCTCGGAGCTCATCGTCCCTCCATCAAGAGATCCTGGTGAAGATCACGGCGAGGATGGCCACCCCGGCGAACAGGATGACCGCGTACCGCTGCACGTTCCCCGATTGGATGTATCGAAGGAGCCCCCCGGTCCACCCGGCCCCGATGGCCACGCGGTTGACCGCCCCGTCGACCACGTTCCGGTCCACGGCATCCGTTCCCATCCCGGACCGACGGGTCAGCCAGGCGAAGCCGTTCACGATGCCGTCCAGGACCCGCTGGTCCGTCCAGTAGACGAACCTCGAGACCGAGTACTGGATCGGGCGCACGATCCCCCGGAGGTAGATGTCGTCGAGGTAGTACTTCCGCTCGATGAGCGTGTAGACGGGGCCGAGGCGAGTAAGGGGATCCCGCTCCCGGTACGTCCGGTACAGCGCGGTCCCGATCAGGACGCCCACCAGGGCCAACCCGACCGACAGGCCGGCCAGGGCGAAATCGAACCCGGCCACGTGGACCTCTTCCCCGAACCGCACGAGCTCCCGGAAGCCGCCGTCCACGAACGGCGCGCCGAAGAACCCGACCACGACCGAGAGCCCCGCCAGGACCAGCAGCGGGATGGTCATCACCCGCGGCGACTCGTGGGGATGCCCGTTGCCTCGGTACGCGCCGAAGAACGTCAGCCAGACGGCCCGGGTCATGTAGAAGGCCGTCAGCAGCGCGGTAACGATGGCCACCAGCCAGACCACCTCGTGCGACTGGCGGAAGGCGTCGGCGATGATCTCGTCTTTCGACCAGAACCCGGCCAGAGGCGGGATGCCGGCCAGCGCCGCCGCGCCGATCAGGAACGTCCAGAACGTGGTCGGCAACGGTTTCCGGAGTCCCCCCATCTTGCTCATGTTGTTCGAGTGGACGGCATGGATGATCGATCCGGCGCACAGGAACAGGAGCGCCTTGAAGAACGCGTGGGTGAACAGGTGGAAGAACGCCGCCGTGTGTGCGCCGATACCGAGCGCCGCGATCATGTAGCCGAGCTGTGAGACCGTCGAGTAGGCCAGGACCCGTTTGATGTCGTCCTGAACCATGGCCAGGAGCGCGGCGATCAGCATCGTGATCGAGCCGATGACTGCCACCACAAGGAGCGCCTGCTCGGAGGCCGCGAACACCGTGAAGAGGCGCCCCACCATGTACACGCCGGCCACCACCATCGTGGCGGCGTGAATCAGGGCGGACACGGGCGTCGGGCCCGCCATGGCGTCGGGCAGCCACACGTGGAGCGGGAACTGCGCCGATTTCCCGATAGCGCCGCCGAAGAGCAGGAGGGCACCCGCAGTGATCATCGCGGTGGAGATCCCGCCGCCCTCCACGGCGGCCGCGACCTCCTCGATGTTGGCGGTGCCGGCGGCGATCGCCATGACGAAGATGCCGAACAGGAACGGGATATCCGCGGTCTTCGTGGTGATGAGCGCCTTGATGGCGGCGTCGGAGTTCTCCTTCTCCTCCCAGAAATGCCCGATCAGGAGGTAGGAGCAGATGCCCACCAGCTCCCATCCCACCAGGAGGAGGAAGAGGTTGTTCGCGATCACCAGCGTCAGCATGGAACCCGTGAAGAGCGAGAGCGCCGCGAAGTACCACGTGAACCTGGGCTCCTCGGCCATGTAGCCCACCGAGTAGACGTGGACCAGAAGTGACACCGTGGTGACGACCACGAACATCATCGCGGCCAGCCCGTCGATGTGCATCCCCAGCTCGAGCTCGAACGACCCGAGCCGGAACCAGGTGACGGAGCGCTCCACCGTCTCCGCGCCGCCGACGAAGTCGAGGAAGATCGGCAGGGACATCACGAACGACGCGCCCACTGCCAGGATGCCCAGTGCCGCCCCTCGGAGCGGCGTACGCTTCCCAAGGAAGATGATCAGCAGAAAGGAAACGAGCGGGATGACCGGGATCAACCACGCCGACTCGATCATCCGGTGACCTCCGGCCGCTGCGCGGCGCCGCGTAGGCCGGGGGGGCTGCCCCGGCGAGCGTGTCTGCGAGCCGCGGGGGGGACCCAGCCGTCAACAGGCGCCGCGCGTGGAGCCGTGATCTCCGGCGCCGCGACTCGGATTCGTCGCGTGGGACTGCCCGTCATCACCACTTGAGGAGGTTCACCTCGTCGACGTTGATGGTCTCGCGGTTGCGGTAGATCAGGATGACGATGGCCAGGCCGATGCCCACCTCGGCCGCCGCCACCGTGATGACGAACAGCGTGAAGATCTGCCCGGTGAACACGCGGTCGGTCAGGAACTGATTGAAGGCCACCAGGTTCACGTTCACCGCGTTGAGCATGAGCTCGATCGACATGAGCACGAGCACACCGTTCCGGCGAGCCAGCACCCCGTACACGCCGATGGCGAACAGGACTGCCGCGAAGAGCAGGGGGAACGCCAGCCGGATCATCCCTCCTCCCGGCGAGCCAGGACGATGGCCCCGATCAGCGCGGAGAGGAGGAGGAACGACACGACCTCGAACGGAAGGATGTATGAACGGAACAGGCTCTCGCCCACCCCGGCCGTGGTCGACGTGGCCAGCTCGATCTGGGCATCGGGGAAGGCATCCCACACCAGCAGGGAGAGCCCGACGAGGACCGCCATCCCCACGATGGCGGCGAACCCCCGCTGCTGGTTGTCCAGAGCCTCTCGTCCGATCGGGGCCCGGGTGAGCATCAGCCCGAACAGCAGGAGCACCACGATCGCCCCCACGTAGATGAGAACCTGCACCCAGGCCACGAACTCGGCCGCCAGCAAGAGGTAGACGGCCGCGACCACGGCCAACGTGACAACGAGGTAGAGGGCGGCGTGCACCACGTTTTTCGCCGTGACAAGTCGCAGCGCCGCCACCGTCCCGATCAGCGCCAGGGCGGTGAAGAACCACTCCTGAACCGTCAACCCCCGCCCTCCTGGGCCTTCTTCCTGGCGGCCCGGATGGCGGCGGCCTTGGCCCGCCCCTCGGCCACCCGCCGGTCCGTCCCCTTCCCGAGCTCCTCCTCAAGGACGCGCTCGTGCGTCTCCTGATCCGGCTCCACGTGCTCCGCCGCCACTCCACGTGGTGCGGCATCGGCGCCCCCTTCGGCAACAAGAGGGGTTGCCTCCGGGGTCGCCTCCGCCGTCCCCGTGGGAGGGGCCGAGGTGGCCGCGGAGGGAACCCCTTCGGTTCCCGAAGCGGACGCCGACGCCCCACCAGCGAGAGTGTCTGGAGCAGCCGCGCCGGGCTGCGCCACGGGTTCCACGGAGGTTGGGGGCAGGGTGTCGGTCTCCGTGGTGTCGGGGGCGGGGATGGCGCCCTCCTCGAGCTCCGGGGGCGGGAGGACCGTGTAGGTCCAGTCCGAGAGCTTCTCCTTCTCGTGCGTGAGCTCCTGGATGCCGTAGGTGGCGTACTCGAACTCGGGGCTCCAGAACAGGGCGTCGAACGGGCAGACCTCGACGCAGATCCCGCAGTACATGCACAGCGCGTAGTCGATGGCGAAGCGATCGAGAACCTTGGCCGAGCGCGCCCGTCCCCCCGACGCCGGCTGATGGGTCTCCTTGTGGGACTCGATGTAGATGCACCAGTCGGGGCACTCCCGCGAGCACTTCCAGCAGACGGTGCAGTTCTCCGGCTTCAGGGCGATGACGCCTCGGGTGCGGGGCGGGAGGTCCGGCTTCTCGTGCGGGTACTGCTGGGTGATCGAGCGGGAGAGCAGGTGCCGGAGAGTGACCAGCAGGCCCTTGATCAGGCCGAGGCCGGGGATCCCGCCGCGGCGAGCGCCGCTCTCGGCCGCCGCTTCCTCGGTCCGCGTCTCCGTCGCCATCAGACGAGCACCTTGACCACGGCGGTCACCAGGATGTTGACCAGGGCCAGCGGGATCAGGCCGATCCACGAGAACCGCTGGAGCTGGTCCTCGCGCAGACGCGGGAAGGTGGCCCGCAGCCAGATGATCAGGAAGGAAAGGGCGCCGATCTTGGCGGCCATCCACAGCGGCCCGGGGATGAAGTCGAGCGCCGGCGGGGCCAGGTAGCCGCCCAGGTAGAGGACGGACGCGATCGCCGAGAGGACCACGATGCCGCCGTACTCGGCGAGGAGGAAGAACGCGAACTTCAGGCCCGTGTACTCGGTGTAGGCGCCGAAGATGATCTCGGAGTCGGCGATCGGCATGTCGAAGGGCGGCCGCTGGAGCTCGGCGAACGTCGCGATCATGAAGATCAGGAAGCCTGGGAACTGCGGGATGATGAACCACAGGTGCTCCTGCGCCTCGGCGATCCCCACCATCGAGAGCGTGCCCGCCTGCATCACGACCGCCGCCGCGGCGATCACGAGCGGCAGCTCGTAGGCGATCAGCTGGGCCGCCGCCCGCAGGGCGCCGATCAGCGAGAACTTGTTCGCGGAGGACCAGCCCGCCATCATCACGCCGATCACGGAGACGCTGGACATCGCCAGGACGAAGAAGATCCCGACGTCGAGGTTCTCGGCGAACCACGAGTCGCTGATCGGCAGGACGACGAGGATCGCGATGTAGGGGATCATCGCCACCGCCGGTGCGAGGGAGAACACGTTCCGGTCCGCGGCCGCGGGGACCACGTCCTCCTTCTGGATGAACTTCACACCGTCCGCGACGAGCTGCGCCCAGCCATGGAACCTGCCCGCTTCCATCGGTCCGAGCCGCGCCTGCATATGGGCGAGCCCCTTGTGCTCCACGTACCCGACGCCGAGGGGGACCACGAGGAAGAACCCGATCACCGCGATCGTCTTGAGCAGCAGGACGACCCAGAAGTTCGAGAACAGCGAGGAGAAGACCGAGACGCCGGTCTCGGCGAGGATCACTCG
>JBOGWD010000331.1:0-4382 GCA_050693275.1 Actinomycetota bacterium
CGGTAGCAACATTGGGGCGGTCACTGGGTATCCTGAGGAGGCCCGGGTGGCGAAACCTTGGGAGCCGCGGTCGCCTTAAGAGCGATTGCCCTTCGGGGCGTGTGGGTTCGAATCCCACCCCGGGCACTGTCCATCTAGGACGCGTCCGTCCGACCCGTCGGGAGCTGCCAAGCCATCGGGAGCTGCGAGCCTGAGCGGCACATCCGGGTGGGGTAGGACGAGCGCCATCTCGATGTTCTTGTCCTCCTTGCGGTAGGTCACCTTCTTGACGAGCCGCTGGAAGATGCGCCGGCGCAGCTCATCGGGCCCGCTGAGGAGCGCGGCGGTGAGCTCTGGCCCTGCCTCTTTCAGGCGGGACATGGAGGCCAGGTGGGCCCGCTCCTCAGGCTTCTGATCCATTCGAGCGAGCTCCCCGCGGAGGCGGCCCTCCTCCTCCGACAGCCGGTCGATCGCCTCCTTGATGACCCCGGGATCGATCCCGTGACCCAGTCCGTCGAGCTTCGCTAGCTTCTCTTCGTGAAGCTCGGACAGCTTCTGCTCCAGACTGGTCCGGTCTTTGAGGCTCGACTTCTGTCGGTCCCTGAGGGCCTTGCGAATCTGTCGCTCGAGCATGGCCGCCCGCAGAGGGTCGAGGAGCTCGGAGCAGACGACGTCGATCACGAGATCCATAAGGCGGTCGTCGCGGAGCCAGGACCGGCACTTCTGGCACTGCCATAGGACCACCACCCTGCCGCTCTTGCGGGCCCGCTGGCTGGCGCTCATCCGGTACCCGCAGCAGAACACCTGCCCCTTGAGGGGACGGCCCACCGACAGCGCGCCGCGGGGCCGGCGCCGCCAGTCCCGCTCGAGGGTCCGACGCATCTGCCAGGCGCGTTCCCAGAGCTCCTTGGGGATGATGGCCTCGTGGGCCGGCTCTGCCGACCACACCCACTCGGACAGGGGGTTTGGGCGGTTCCCGGCCGTCTTCCTCCTCCGGCGGTTCCAGACCTGGTACCCGGTGTACTTCGGGTTGTCCAGGAGCCCCGAGACCATCCCTGGGCTCCAAGCCCGGCCTCGGGCCGAAGGCACCCCGTTGGCGTTCAGCTCCTCGACCAGGTGGCGGATGGTCCTCCCCCCGAACACGAACTCCTGGAAGACCCACCGGACGATCGGGGCCTGCTCGGGATGGGGCTCCAGGCGGGCCTTCCGGAACCCCCGTTCGGCCATGGTCTTGCTGGGATGCGGCTCGTAGACCTTCCGGTACCCGTACGGGGCCACCCCACCGGTGTTGTAGCCCTGCCTGGTGTTCTCCTCCATCCCACGCCGGGACTCCTCGACCAGCTCCAGGACGTACCACTCGCCCACGGCTTGCTTGATCCGGCGGGTGAGCACGGAGGTCGGTCGGCCCGGCTCCCCGAACTCGTCGGAGACGTAAATCGGGACCTCCAGGGCCTTCAGCTCGTGCTCGTAGTGGAGCGAGAGGTACATCGACCGGGCGAACCGCTCGGCTTTGTAGGTGACCACGGCGTCGAACCGCCGGCGGTCGCTGGCGGCCTCCGCCAAGAGGGCCTCGATCCCGGCCCGGTCGGCGGAACGACCGGACTGTACGTCGGTGAACTCGCAGACGATGGTTCCGATCCCTCCGATGCGGCGCTCGCAGGCCGCCCGTTGGGTGGGGAAGGCCAGCTCGGGCTGCTGGAGTTCCTCGGTGGACAGCCGTCCGTACCAGGCGAATCGAAGTGGTCTGACTTTCTCGTCACTCATCGCGCCGCTCCTCGATGCTCTTTGCCCACTCCAGCAGCTCGAGCAGGTCTCGCGCAAGCAGCTCAACCCCGGTAGGGTCCATCGGCTCGATGCTCACATCCTCCACCCCGAGGGGAGGCAGGGCCTTCTCACGCCCGCGATCGTAGACGCTCCCACTGACCGACCTCCTGTCCGGCGGCGGACAATCCTGGGAGCTGCCGGGCCTGCTCACGGCACTTTTCATGGCTCCATCTCGTCCCGGAGCCACCGCAGTCGAAAGCACTCCGAGACGTCCCACCACGACTCGGGGGTGGCCGGGAGCTCGGAGAGCGGCAGCCGACCCTCGGGTCCGGCCAGAGGCCTCCAGACAGGTCCCAGGTGACCCTCCGTCGGGAGGAGGGCCCGGTTGGCCACGTAGAAAGGCACGGTCGCCGATCGAGCGCCTTCCAGGTCCCAGCGCTCCACTGCCGCGGCCAGGGCCCGGGAGAGCATCTGCTCCCTCCGCGGGCCACCCACGAGAAAGAGCACGTTCGGGAACGGAGTCGGCTCCGTGGGGGCATGGGCGGAGGAGACCGCCAGGTACCGATCGAGCTTCTCCGCAGCGGCCCAGAAGTGCTCGGTCCCACGGTCGTATTCGAGGAGGAACTCCACCGCCCCGCCGGGATGGAGGACCCTCCCGAACGCGTCGGCCTGGACCCTCTTGTCGCCTCCGCGGATCTGGCGCTCGTCCTCCCAGGCCTGCACGCCGTACCCGGCCTCGTCGTCGCAGGCCATGACGAGCTGGCAGAAGAAGTCGTTCACCCCGAGGCGGTGGGGGAGGCCTCGCCACAACCCCCCGTCGCTGCTGGCAGCGAGGTCCGACGGGGCCCGCTTCAAGTGGAAGGCCGCGACTCTCGTGCCCAGGTCCGTGAGCTGGTGTCGGTCAGGGCGCTTCGTCCGTCCCTTGGCCGGCAGGGTGGTGAGGAGTTTCTTCTCCCTCAGCTCCTTGATTTTGGTCTGGGCTCGTCTCAGGGAGCTGAAGAAGAGGGCGTGGATGTGCTCGGTTGTGAGGATCTTGCGACGGGCGAGCTCGACGAGGATGGCCACGTCACGCTCGTCGAGCTCGGATGTCGTCTTCATATCGTCTCGCTTGCTCTGGATATGGGTCCGCCTACGGCTCCCCTTTCCGCCGCCGAATCCCTCGGCGATGGCTCGTGGCCTGCGCATTCGCGTTCTTCCCGGAATACGCCGCGTCGCCCTGACGCCGCCTTGGCGCCGTCCCAGCGCCGCGACCGCTCCGCTTCCGGCCCCGGCGATCGCTGGTACCGCTCGGTGAGCCCTGGCTCAGCCGTGGGTGTCACTCCAGCCCTGCAGGCAAACTCCGTCGCTCGGCGGTTGTCCCTCGATCGCCCTGCCGGGACCGGTCGGCAGCTCCCTGGGCCGCTTGCCCTCTCCCTCTGCATCTCCGAGCGCGCCTCGTCCAAGAGGTGCCCGTGTTCGAGGGTCCGGGCTGCCGCCCGCGGTCCTGCCGCCTGGTCCGGCCGGCACGACCGATCGCCGATCGTCGGGGACTGCCTCCGCCCCACAGCGGTGGCTCCGCTGGCCGGCCTCGGCTTCCCGGTCGAGCCGACCCGCCGACAGTGGCTCGGCGTGAGGGCCGTCCCCCGGATCGGCCGTGGACTCCGCGCGGGTGCTCACGACGGCAGGATGCCGGTGGGCCCGGACGGCGCCGTGACACGAGCGTGACACCGCCAACTTTCGAGAGATCTCTTCGGAAATGGCGACCCGTGGCTGAGATGACCGCCCGGAAGGATTGGACGTGGTGGCGGGGACTCCTCCCTCGCCGAGCGAGGGGCTCTTCCCCGGCCATAGCCCTCCCCGATGGGAGCACCGTGCCTTCCTCGTTCGCCGCCGCGGTCCTGGGGCGCAGGCAGCGGGCCAGCATCGAACGGCGCCGGCGGGGCCTGGCGCCCGGTCCCCAGGAGGCCCCCGGCCGACTGAGGCGGGCGGCATTGGGTGCGGGGCTCCGCCCCTCGGTCGACTCGGTGGGCCCCAGAGCGGAGGCCCTCCTTCGGGCGTGGCTCCAGGAGGTGGATACGGAGCCTCCGGAGGTGCTCTCGGCCCTCGAAGCCGGGGACCGGGTGGCCTTCCTTCTGAAGGGATGGATCACCCCGCGGGGGTTCCCCAGAGGGCCGATGAGGGAGCCGGATGGCACCGTGGTGTCGTTCCGGGCCCTCAAGGGCCTCGAGCCCCCGGGCCTCGCCGGAGGAACGGCGCTGGTGGCAGCGTCGGTGCGCGGGGCTCTCACGCCGCGTCTTCGGCCGAGCCCGGCGGTAGCCGCGGACGGGCTCCTGGTCCCCGTGGGCTTCGCCGAGGAGGGGTGTCTGTACCTCCCGCTCCTGGGGACCCCGGTGGCGGTTTCCGGGAGCCGGTCGGCGGAGCTCCTGAGCGCGCTGGCCGTCTACGCCCAGATGCGGATGGGTCCCGAGGGGTGCCGGGTCCTCGCCACTGAGCCCCTTCGACTCCTCCTCGATCCCGTAGCCGACGTCGAGGACTTAGTGCTCTGGGTCGGAAGTTCGATAACGTATCCGTTCCTCATGCCGCAAGAGGCAGCGCCTGCCGCTCCTCGATGCGGTCCATGAGTCGGCGGAGGTCCTGCCTCGTGAACTTCCACTCGAAGG
>JBOGWD010000332.1:0-1612 GCA_050693275.1 Actinomycetota bacterium
CGAATTCCTCACCGCTCCGAGGCCCGAGCCGGGACACGGCGTCTCCGCGGACCCTGGTCAGCGCCGCCCCGTGCCGGGCCAGCTCCGCGTCCCAAGCCTCGAGGTCCGGTGGAGGTCCAGTCCCGTCGTGCTCCTTCAGCAGGCGGTTCCGCTGGCGAAGGGCCCGGTCGTACGCGGCTCGGGCCTGGGAGCGGTGAGGAGTTCGAAACGGTGGCGGGGGAGCGACTTCGGGTGGCCTATGCCGCCTCGGTGGAGGCGGGAGCGGAGGAGGACCTCGAGGCGGCCATGCTTCGGCAGCTGGAGGATCGCCGGGAGGACGAGCTGGCGCGGCGGACCACGCTGGTCGGGCCGCATCGGGACGAGCTCGATCTCGCGGTGGGGGAGCTCGCGGCGCGGCGGTTCGCCTCCCACGGCGAGTCCTGGGCCGGGGCCCTGTGCCTCCGTCTGGGCGTGTGGGGGGCTGTGGGAGCGGAAGCGGGAGAGCCCCCCATCCTCCTCCTGGACGATCCGTTCTCGGGCCTCGATCCGGTGCGCCGACGGCGCCTGGGGGAGGGGCTCGCCGACCGGGGGCAGGTCCTGATCGCCGTGCCGGACGAGACCCAGGTCCCGGCCGGCGCCTCCGTCTGGGAGGTGGAGGGGGGCCGTGCCCGGCCGCGCTGACCGGGCCCCCAACCGGCCCCGGCGGCCCCCGCACGAGGAGCGGGTCGACTCGGTCATCCGG
The DNA here is from genome assembly GCA_050693275.1 of Actinomycetota bacterium. Classification (GTDB taxonomy): domain Bacteria; phylum Actinomycetota; class UBA4738; order UBA4738; family CALAEC01; genus CALAEC01. The sequence goes on from JBOGWD010000332.1 coordinate 722, forward strand.
GACGTGCTGGACGAGCCCACCATGCAGGGCGGGATGGTCCTGGGCCGCCTGGTCCGGTCGTGGGAGCGGGTGGTGGGGTCCGCCCTGGCCCTGGAGACCGCCCCCTGGTCGCTCCGCGGGGGGGTGCTGGTGGTGGCCGCGTCGACCCCCGCATGGGCCGCCCAGGTCCGGTTCCTGGCCGCCGATCTCCGCCTCCGGGCCAACGAGGAGCTGGGCCGCGAGAGGGTCCGATCGGTGCGCGTGATGGTGCGGCCGGAGGTCGGTCGGAACCCTTCGGAACCGGTGCGCCGCAACGATTCTGGGATGTCACCGGGAGATGCCAAGCTTCGGTGAGTGGGCTGTTCCGGTGATAGAATCATAGGCGAACGACCCGGTCGCGGCCCCCTCGCAGGAGCGTTGGGTCCGCCGTGAGCGGGTTCCACCGGAGGTTCGTTGGCGAAGAAGAGGACCAGTCCCCCCACGCAGAGGTCGCGGGCGGCCGGACGGGCGCCCGCCGCCAAGCGCAAGGCATCCTCGTCTCGGGCCTCCACCACCGGAGCCTCCCGGGGTAAGGCCGGCCCCCGGTACGAGGCAGCCGACATCACCGTCCTCGAAGGCCTCGAGGCGGTGCGCCGGCGCCCGGGCATGTACATCGGCACCACCGGGAGCCGGGGACTCCATCACCTCGTCTACGAGGTCGTGGACAACGCCATCGACGAGGCTCTGGCCGGAGCCTGCTCCAAGATCCTGGTCCGCCTCCGAGCCGACGGCGGGGTCACCGTGGTCGACGACGGCCGGGGCATCCCCGTGAGGCCGATCCCCAGGTCGAAGGACCGGCGGCCCGCGGTCGAGGTGGTCCTCACCACCCTCCACGCCGGTGGCAAGTTCGACGGCAAGTCCTATGTCGTCTCG
>JBOGWD010000333.1:0-1722 GCA_050693275.1 Actinomycetota bacterium
CGTCCCCCAGCACCACGCGGATGTCGGTCATGGCCGGCTCCCGTATACCATCCGGCCGTGGTCCTGCGCATCGTCTTCGCCGAGGACGACTACCTGGTGCGAGAGGGGACCGCGGCGCTCCTGGCTCAGGCCGGAGACGTCGAGGTTGTCGAGGCGGTAGCCGATCGAGACGCGCTCCTGTCCGCCGTCGAGCGGCACGGGCCGGACGCCGTGCTCACCGACATCCGGATGCCGCCGACGGGGACCACCGAGGGCATCGACGCGGCCCGGCGGATCCGGAGGGAGCATCCGGGCACCGGGGTGGTGGTTCTCTCCCAGTACGCGGAGGAGGAATACGCGTACGAGCTGCTCAAGGACGGGGCCGAGGGCCTGGGCTACCTGCTGAAGGAGCGGGTGGCCGACGTCGAGGAGATCGTCCGGGCCCTCCGCGACGTGGCCGAGGGAGGGTCGGTCCTCGATCCGAAGGTCGTGGAGGGGCTGGTGGCTCGCCGGGACCGGGAGGCCGCGTCTCCGCTGGCTCACCTGACCGGGCGGGAGCGCGAGGTGCTGTCGCTGATGGCTGAGGGGAAGAACAACGCCGCCATCGCCGCCTCCCTGTTCCTGACCGAGCGGGCCATCGAGAAGCACATCAACTCCCTGTTCCACAAGCTGGGGCTCTCGGAGGAGCCGAACGTCCACCGCAGGGTGATGGCCGTCCTCACGTTCCTGCGCCAGGGCGGAAGTTCTCCCTCCGCCTGACCGCCCGGACCAGCCACCGCTCGGCGATCCAGGCAGCCACCGTCATCACCGCTCCCAGCAGGACCCGCTCCGCTCGTCGCCGCATCCCATCCTCCTCCCTCCGCAGGCTAGGCGGAGCCGGAGGCCGGGTCCCAGCCGGCCTCCACGAGGGCCGGTGGGGTGGAGGCACCCGGAGGGCGGTTCGGGAAGCCCCCTTCCACCCGGACCCGCCGAGGGGCACAATCGGGCCATGAAGCAGAGAACCGCTTCTCGGCTGGCCTGGTCGCTCCTCGTGGTCGTGCTCACATTCGGGGGCGCGGGGCTGGTGCTGGTCGCGTTCAACCACCCAATCGCCGACCTGATCGAGAACTCGATCTTCTTCGCCATCTTCCTGGCAATGGGCGTGGTGGGCGCCATGATCGCCTCGCGTCAGCACCGCAACGCGACCGCCTGGATCTTCCTGGCGATCGCGTCGTGCGCGGGACTGGCGTTCGCCGGAAGCGAGTACTCCACCTACGCACTGGTCACACGTCCCGGATCGCTTCCCGCCGCCGCGTGGGCGGCCGTGATCGCCGAGTTGATGTGGGTCGGCATCCTGGCCTTGTCGTTTACGTACCTTCCTCTCCTGTTCCCGGACGGACGGCTTCCCTCACGACGGTGGCGGCCCTTCGCCTGGATCACCGGTGGCTTCATCTGCCTCGTGGCGCTGTTGTTCTTGCTGGATCCGGGCCGCATCGGGCCCACCCGCGTCACCAACCCTCTGGGGGTGGAGGCCCTCCGGGACGTGGTCAGGATCGTCGAAGGCCCCGGCTTCGGTCTCCTACTGATCCTCGGGCTGACGTCGGTCGCCTCGCTGGTCCTTCGCTTCCGGCGGGCGGACCGTGCCAAGCGTCAGCAGATCAAGTGGTTCCTGTTCGGCGCGACCTTGCTCGCTCTCCAGTTCGTCGTCGACGGAATCGTCCAGGCCTCGGGTATCCGAACCGGTTTCCTACTCGACACCGTCCT
>JBOGWD010000334.1:0-7491 GCA_050693275.1 Actinomycetota bacterium
ACCACGTTGTCCTCGATGATCCGGCTGGCCGTGCCGATCTCCACCGGCACGTTCCCCTGGACCACGGCGACGTCGACGGACGGTCCCTCGGGCTCGGCGAGCGGCACGGCCGCGGGGAGGAAGGCCATCCCCACGGCCACGGTGGCCCGGACCAGGGTCCGCCGCCACTCCCCCACCCGATCGAGTGCCATGAGCAGCAGAGCGTTGACGGCCGCGACCAGGAACCCCAGTCCCACCGCGCCGATCACCGAGGCGGCCGGAAGCATGAGCGGGTTGTCGTGCTGGGTCGCGCCCAGGCTGACCCAGCTCCACCCGCCGAAGGGCCACACGCTCCGGAGCCACTCCACGAGCCCCCAGGCCGCTCCCACGGCCAGCGCTGTGCGGATCGGGGCGTCGTCTCGCCAGACCACCGGGATCAGGGCGCCGAAGATGGCCACGAAGGCCCCCACGCCGACGACGAGCGCGGTCCAGCCGAGCACCGAGACCGGGATCAGCCAGGCCAGCAGGAGCCCGTAGAACACCAGGCCGAAGGTCAGTCCGAGCAGGGCCCCCCGGCGGGCCCGGGCGCCCCGGAGCGCCCACAGCAGGGGCAGGAGGGCCCCGAAACCGAGCGGCCCCAGGTCCGCGGGCGGGAGCGACAGCCACAGGGCCACCCCCGAGATCGAGGCCAGGATCAGGGCGGCGGGCAGCGAGCTGGCGGCTAAGCGCAGTCCCGGCAAAGCATCCGCTTCTTGTCGGCCAGCTGGCTGCGGTGCTTCACGAGATAGCAGTTCTTGCAGACGAACTCGGTGGGCTGCTGGGGAACGACCTTGACCGAGAGGGCCTCCACCCGCTCCTCGCGGCCGGTCTCGATGATGCCGTCGTCCTCCCCCTCTTCGGGGGTGGACTCGTCGGCCTTCTTGGCGATGATCTCGTCGAGGCTGGTCTCGGCCTGCTCACCGGCCGGCGCCTCTTCCTGGGGCTCTTCCACGGTCTCCCCATCCTTCCCGGGGACGCGACATTGTACGCCCCCGGTCTCGGGAATGTTCCGAGGTCGGTGAACGAGTCGGAGGGAGTGTGTATTCCCAAGTGAGGGGAGCGCAAAAAGGGCCCACAGAGACCTTTGGGGCCGCGGCGCCGGGGCGCCGCGTTCTCTACTCAGCCTCTGTGGGCCCCACGCCCCACCGTCTCCGGCGGAGCGACGCAATGCTAGTGCGACGGGCTTGACCGTGTCAAACGAGGAGTTGTCACACTGCGTTCTCCGCCCGCGTCGACGGCGGGACCGCGTCGGAGGGGCGCGCTATCCTTCGGCGGATGGGAGGGCGCACTGACCGTTCCCGCTGATGCGGTCGCGGGAGTCGATCTGGCCGACAGTCGGGGCCTCGACGACGCCGCGGGTTTCGTCGTCGGTCTCCTGGAGCGTCCCGCATCCGAGGTCCGGGTCGCCGAAGGACAGCTCGACCTGCTGGACGACCTGGTCGTCGAGGGACACCCCGACCGCTTCGACCTCCTCCCCCTCTCCCCCACCCCGCCCGGGACCGTCTGGGCGGTGGACGGGGGCTCGTGCCTGCTGGCCGACGGCCGCTCCTTCCAGGTCGCTGCGACCCGGGCCGCCCGGGTGCGGTTCCGGGACGGCGCCACCGACCTCGTGGAGGCCCCGCCGCTCGAGATCAGGGCGCTCTCCCAGGACCAGATGGCCGGCCTGTACCGAGACCGGCTGGAGCGGATGGGATCCGCGGTCCCGGACGAGCTCCCCCGCATCCCTCGACCCGTCGACTTCCTCCGGGAGTGCGAGGAGTGGGAGAAGATCCGGCGGACCGTCGACCAGGCCTCGCCGGGCGACCTGGTCTTGGTGGACGGCTCGCTCCACGGAGGGGCGTTCGTGCCCGCCGAGTTCATCCGACGGGTCCACCGGACGGCCGTGGAGCGGGGCGTCCGGCTCGCCGGCGTGGTCAAGGCCTCCACGCTGTTCTGGGGCCGCAACGCGCCGCTGGTGGGGCTGCTCAAGCGTCGCGGCGATCGCGAGCTCGGCCGGGTCGCCTGGACGGCACGCATCTCCACCGACCCGGCGTTCCGTCGCCTCTACGTCGGGGAGATCTTCGTGGCCCACCTGGCCGCCACGGCCGCGCACGCGTTTCGGGTGGACGTGGCCCGGGAGCCGGGGAACGCGGAGGAGGTCCTGGCCCGGCTGGCCGGGTGCGCTGACGACGCGGCCTTCGTCGGCTATCCGTATCCGCTGGCCCGGGCCCACCGGGCCGCCCGAGTCTCCGGGTACGCGGTGGCCGACCTCCGCCGGGCGTTCCGCGACGCGCTCGGCCGCCGCGGGATGAGCGAGGAGGACATCGAGACCCTGTTCCAGGACTTCCACGAGGTGCTCAACCGGAGCTGACCATGAGCGACGGCCACGACTACAAGGGGCGGATCTTCGGCAAGAGCGTCCTCGACGCCCGCTTCCGGTCGTACCACGGCGCCGATCTGTTCCTGGGGGAGCTGCTGGCCGCCGAGGATGCCGAACGAGCCCGCCGCTACCTGTTCCGGGTGATCGACGTGACGTACGGCTCCGACTCCACCGACCCGAACTGGGCCGAGCGAGCCGCCGGCGCGTACATGGCCGGCGACGTGGCCGGCACGCCGTACTCGATCCACGATCCCGAGCAGCGGCTGTACAAGGTGGCCGAGTGCGCCCCACTCGGCTACATGGACGCCGCCGGCGAGTTCCGGAAGCCGAAGTCCCTCCCGCAGCAGTTCGCCCGGGTGACCGCCCCGACCGCCCAGGACTTCGCCTTCCTCAGCGGGCGAATGGGCGACCTGCGGGTGGGGCTCCTCCGGAGCGGCGAGGACACCATCGATCTCGAGGTCGGCATCCACGGGCCCACCCTGACCTCGCACGTGGGGGTCTTCGCCACCACCGGGATGGGCAAGTCGAACCTCATGAAGGTCGTGGCCGGGACGATCCTGGAGTCCCAGGGCCGGTACGCGGTGCTGCTGTTCGACCCGCACGGGGAGTACCTGGACGGCGGCGGGGGCATCCGGCGGGGCCTCCGGGACCACCCCTGGGCCGCCGAGCGGCTGAAGGTGTACGCCACCCGTCCCGGGCAGGGGGCCCAGGCCACCGCTCTCCGCCTCACCCTCGGAGAGATCACGCTGGGGGACCTCCAGACCGCGTACGACTGGAGCCCAGCACAGGTGGACGCGATCTACCGGCTGGCCCGCCTGTACCGGGAGGACTGGCTGCCCGCGGTGGCCGACGAGGCCGAGGATCCCGAGGAGCTGGCGAAACAGACGGGGGCGGCCACCTCGACGATCCAGGTGATCCGACGGCGGGCCCAGCGGATCCTGGAGCTTCCGTGCATCAGCCGGGACACCTCCCAGGCCTCGCTGTCGGAGCGCATCGTGGCCGAGCTCTCCGAGGGCTACTCGGTGCTCGTGGAGACCTCAGGGCTCTCGGACCTCGAGGAGGTCCTGGTGGCCTCGGTGATCACCCGGCGCCTGGTGGACTCCCGGGCCGAGACGTACCTGGAGGACCGGGAGCGGTTCGCCGCGCTCCCCCCGACGGTCGTGGCGCTGGAGGAGGCCCAGCGCGTCCTGTCGCGGGCGAAGCGCTCCGACGAGAACGTGTTCCCCCGAACGGCCCGGGAGGGCCGGAAGTTCAAGGTCGGCCTGTGCGCGGTGAGCCAGCAGCCGAAGCTGATCGACGACGAGCTGCTCAGCCAGTTCAACACGTTCTTCATCCTGGGCCTGGCCGACGAGAAGGATCGGAACATCCTTCGGGCTTCGTCGAAGCAGGACATCAAGGACCTCGGCCCGGAGATCCAGACGTTGATGCCCGGGGAGGCCATCGTCACCAACCTGGAGGCCCCGTTCGCGCTCCCGGCGAGGGTGTACCTGTACGAGGAGTACCTCAAGTCGGTGAAGGGCCCCGCCCCGCTCCCCGACCGGCCGGAGGGAGCGTCGAAGGGCTTCTCGGACTAGTGGCCCGCCTCGTCGCTGTCGGCGACGCGCACCTCGGCCGGACCCACCTCGCCCACATCCGGGACCAGGAGGGCCGGAACCTCCGGGAGGAGGACTTCCTGGCATCGTTCGACTGGGCGGTGGACCGCACCCTGGAGCTCGAGCCGGACGGCTTTCTGTGGCTCGGGGACATCTTCGACCACGCCCGGCCCTCGTACCGCGTGTTCACGCGGGTGGCCATCGGGCTGAAGCGCCTCCAGGACGCCGGCCTGGCCGGTGTGGCCATCTCCGGGAACCACGACACCCCGCGGCTCCGGGGCACCGGATCGCCCTACGCGGCGCTGGAGGAGTTCTTCTCGAACGTCACCTTCGCCTGGGCCATGGAGGCCGTCACGGCCGAGCTGGCAGGCGTGCGGGTGCACGCGGTGCCCCAGACCCTGTCGGAGCGGGAGTTTCGCCAGGAGCTCGAACGCGCCGCCGCGGATGTGCGGCCGGATCCGACCAGCGTCCTGATCGCACACGTGGCGCTGACCTCGCTCCCCGTCCTGGAATGGCGGGACATCAACGAGCTGGAGATCGAGGAGGCCGCGTTCGACCGGCGGTTCGACCATGTCGTCCTGGGCCACTACCACGTGCACCAGAAAGCCTCGAAGCGAACATGGTACGCGGGATCGACCGACTCCTTCTGGTTTGCCGACCGGCCGAGGGGCGCCGGCCCGAAGGGCCTGATCGTGCTCGACACCGAATCGGGATCGGTGGAGCACCACCCGAACCCCGGGGAGCGACCGCTGGAGACCTACGGCGTCGACGCCGCCGGGATGAGCCCGTCGGAGCTTGTGGACGCGGTCGGCCGGGCCGCCGAGGGTTCCGCGGACGGCGCCATCGTCAGGGTGTTCCTGACGGAGGTCGATCCGGCCGCGTTCCGTCAGGTGTCACCGGACGACTGGCAGGAGGCGGTCCCCGCGGCCATCCACGTCCAGGTCGAGCCGGACTACTCGGTGGGGGCCCTCCCCGTCCAGGCCGGGTCGTCCATCGGCCGGCTGGAGGCCGAATGGGACGGCTACGTGGAGGGCCAGGACCTGACCGGTCTCCAGCGCGAGCGGGTCCGGGACACCGGCCGGCGGTTCCTGGAGGCGGCGCAGGCGGACACCGTATGAGGATCGTCGAGCTCTCCCTCCGCAACTACCGGGTGTTCGAGGAGGTCGACCTGGAGCTGCCGGCCCGGGTCATCGGCATCTTCGGGCCGAACGGGGCCGGGAAGTCCACGCTGGTCGAGGCGATCCAGTTCGGGTGCTACGGGAGGGCCCGCACCCACAAGAGCCAGATCCGCACCGACGGGATCCTCACCGACTGTGCGGTCCGGCTTGTGTTCGAGCACGGGGGCCGGCAGTACGAGGTGCGCCGGACCATCCGGGGCAAGAACAACCAGACCGACGCGGAGCTCTACGTGGGCGACCGCCAGCTCGCGGCGGGAGTGACCGAGGTCGAGCAGGAGATCCAGCGGCTGCTCCGGATGGACGTTCACGTGTTCCGGGCCTCGGTGTTCGCGGAGCAGAAGCAGTTGGACGCCTTCAGTGAGGTGACGAAGGGAAAGCGGAAGGAGATGGTGCTCCGGCTGCTGGGCATCCGGCCCGTCGACGAGGCCCGGACGGCCGCCCGGAAGGAGGCCCGCGAGACCAAGGGAAACGCCGACCGGCTCGCGGGGAGCCTCCCCGACGCGTCGGAGCAAGAGGCCGAGCTGACGAAGGCCCGAGCCGCGGCCGTGGCGGCGGAGGGCCGGGCGACCGAGGCCGCGGTGGCGCTGGCCGAGGCGGAGGGGCGGAACCGGGAGGCGGAGCAGGCCTTCGAGACCTCCAACCGGACCCGCGAGCAGGTCGACAGGCTGCGGGTAGAGCGCAAGGGGCTCAGCGGCCGGGCCGAGGAGCTGGAGGCCCGGCGCACGAGTCTCCGAGAGCGGATCGAGGCCGGCGAGCGAGAGCTGGGGGCCCTGCCCGCCCTTGAACAGGAGCACGCGGCTCTGGCCCGGGCCCCCGCTTTGCTCGCCGCCGGCGAGCGTGCATCCGAGGTCGCCACGGAGCTGGCAGGGGTCGAGGGCGAGCTGGCCGGCCTGCCGGAGGTCGACGCCGGCGCGGCTCTGGCCGGGCTCGAGAAGGCCGGGAAGGAGGCCCGAGCCGCGGAGCGAGCCCACACGCAGGCCGAGTCGGCTCACGAGCGGGCCACCGCGGACCTGGCGGCGGCGCAGGAGTCCCTGGACCGGGCCGCCGAGGCCGATCCGTCCGCCCCCTGCCCCACCTGCGGACGGCCGCTGGGAGAGGACTTCGAGCAGTACGTGGCCCATTGCCGGGAAGCGGTACGGGAGCGGAAGCGGGCGGAGGTTCAGGCCGCCTCCGGGCTGAAGAGGGCCGTCGCGTCGCTCCGGGCGGTCGGCAAGCGGGAGGCCGATGCGACCCGGGCGGGCGAGGAAGCCAGGGCGGGCGCCGAGGCCCGGGGGCGGCTGTCGGCGCGGCTGGAGGCCCTCCGGGAGCGGCTCCGCCTGGCCACCGGGGACTTCGACGGCCGGGTCCCGGACGTGGCGGTCCTTCGGGCGGACGCCGAGCGGTCCGGCGAGCTGAAGGACCGACTGGCCGGGCTGCGGACCGAGGCCAGGCATCTGGCCACGTCCCGGACCGACCTTGATCAGGTCGTGACGGATCTGAACGAGACCCGGTCCCGGCTGGGCGAGCTCGACCGGGAGGAGGCAGCTCTCGGCTTCGAGCCCGAGGAGCACCAGCGCCTGGCCAAGGAGCGGTCCGAGGCCGCCCGCCTGCTGGAACGGGTCCGGCGGGAGGAGCGCCGGGCCTCCGACGAAGCCAAGGCCGCGGGGACGGCGGTTCGGGAGCTCGAGGCCCAGATCCGCAAGGTCGAGGAGATCAGGGGGACGGTCGGGGAGCTGCTCGACGACGCCCGGTACCTCGATCGGGTGGCGACGCTCCTGGAGGGGTTCCGAACCCACCTCTACGCGCGCATCATCCCGGAGCTGTCACGGGAGGCCGAGGCGCTGTTCCGTGACCTCACGAACCGCGAGTACGAGGACCTCCGCATCGATCCGGACACGCTGGCCATCGAGATCGCCGACGGCGAGCGCTACTTCCCCATCGAGCGGTTCTCGGGCTCGGAATCGGACCTGGCGAACTTGGCCCTGCGCGTGGCGATCTCCACGCACCTGTCGCGGATGTCCGGGGCGGACATCGGGATGCTGGTGCTCGACGAGGTCCTCGGGTCCCTCGACGTCGAGCGGAAGGACCTCTTCGTGCAGTCGATGGGCCGGCTGGCGACCCGGTTCCACCAGCTGTTCGTCATCACCCACGCCGAGCAGGTGAAGGATCAGTTCCCGGCGTCCATCGAGGTCGGGCGGGTAGGCCGGCGCCGCAGCCAGGCCGCGCTCGTGTAGGCCTAGCCGGCCCGGCCGAGCCGGAGCCGGGACCCGTTCGCCAGGCGATGGCACGCCTCGGACGCCGCGGCCAGCACGGCTCGGTCCAGATCGGCGTGCTCGGCGGCCACGCCGTTGCCCGAGACGAGGTC
>JBOGWD010000335.1:0-1294 GCA_050693275.1 Actinomycetota bacterium
CGTAGTAGATGGCCACGAGGCCGTGGACGACCAGCGCCCAGATCGGGCTGAGGAACGCGATGCCGATCGTCACCGGATAGATCACCAGCCCCAGGCTGAACCGCCGGGTGTTCGACCGGAGGGCCGCCAGGTCGAGGTGTTCGTGGATCAGCCGCGCGTCGTGGACGATCCACCGCCACATCACGTTGAAGCTCAGGGCGACCAGCGTCGCCCATCCCCCGTACACCGCCGCAGCGATCGCCGCGTCGATGCCAGGCGACCGCAGGTGCTCGGCAACCAGCGCGGTGGGGAACGGGATGCCCGCCACCGTCAGCAGGAGCAGGAGGTTCAGATAGAGCAGCGGCCGGTCGATCCGGGCGACCAGCGCCAGGATCCCGTGGTGGTTGACCCAGATGATCCCGATCACCGCGAAGCTGATGAGATAGGCGAGGTAGCTCGGCCACTGTTGCAGGAGCTTCCTCCACAGCCCCCCGTGCGTCTCCCGGGGGACGTCGATCTCCAGCACGAGGAGAGTGATGGCGATGGCGATCACCCCGTCGCTGAAGGTCTCCAGGCGATTGGTGTCCACCCTCAGTACGCCTCGGCCCAGACGGCCTCGTCCACCGCGGGCTTCCCGCACACGATGCACGTTCCGTCCGGCGGCGACGGCTCGATCGGGAGGTACCGGATGGTCGCCTTGGTCTCGGCCTTGACCCTGGCCTCGCACTCCTCGGAACCGCACCAGCCGGCCACCATGAACCCGCCCGGTTCCTCGAGCAGCGAGGCCATCTCGGAGAGGTCCGTGGGACGGAACGTGTGCTCGTCCCGGAACGCCCGGGCTTCCTCGAGGAGGCCCCGCTGGGTGGCGTCGAGTGCCTCGCGGGCCCGGTCGCCGAGCTTGGTCAGCGGCACCTCCTCCTTGGCGCCGGAGAGCCTCGGCACCAGCGTGGCCCGCTCGGCGTGGAGGTCCCTCGGCCCGAGCTCGATGCGAACCGGCACCCCTCGGAGCTCCCAGTCGTTGAACTTGAAGCCCGGACGGAGGTCCTCCCGCTCGTCGACGCGGACCCGCAACCCCTGGAGATCGGCGGCCAGCCGGTGGCAGGCCTGGAGGACCCGCCCCCGCTCCTCGTCGGTCCGGTAGATCGGCACGATCACCACTTGCACGGGCGCCAGGGCCGGAGGAAGCCTGAGCCCCTTGTCGTCGCCGTGCGCCATGATCACTCCGCCGACCGCGCGGGTGCTCATCCCCCACGACGTGGCGTACGCCAGCTCCTGCTCGCCGCTCCGGTTCAGGAAGGAGACGCCGTACGCTCGG
>JBOGWD010000336.1:0-2544 GCA_050693275.1 Actinomycetota bacterium
GTGAACATCATGGAATTCTGCAAGCAGTACAACGAGGCCACCCAGCACCAGATGGGCCAGGTCATCCCGGTCGAGCTGACGATCTACGAGGACCGCACGTTCTCGTTCATCACCAAGCAATCCCCGGCCGTGGAGCTCATCCGCGAGGCCGCCGGCATCGAGAAGGGCTCGTCCGAGCCGAACCGCGAGAAGGTGGGCCGGCTCACCCAGGACCAGGTCCGGCAGAACGCCGAGACCAAGATGAAGGACCTGAACGCCCGCGACCTCGAGGCGGCCATGAAGATCATCGAGGGCACCGCCCGTAGCATGGGCGTGGAGGTGGCATCGTGAGCCCGCAGGCCAAGCGCTACGTCGACTCGAGCCGGATGTTCGACCGGAACCAGCTCTACTCGCCGACCGACGCCATCCGCATCCTCAAGGAGATGCCGGGGGCGAAGTTCGACGAGACCGTGGAGCTCTCCATCCGCCTGGGGGTGGACCCTCGGAAGGCGGACCAGATGATCAGGGGAACGGTGACGCTGCCGCACGGGACCGGGAGGTCGGTTCGGGTGGCGGCCTTCGCCGCCGGCGACGCCGCCCGCCAGGCCCGCGATGCCGGGGCCGACGTTGTGGGCGCCGAGGACCTCCTGGAAGACGTGCTGAAGGGCACCATCGACTTCGATGCCGCGGTGGCCACCCCCGACATGATGTCCGTGGTGGGCAAGGCCGGCCGGATCCTCGGCCCTCGGGGCCTGATGCCGAACCCGAAGGCCGGCACGGTCACCGAGGACATAGCGAAGGCCGTCTCTGAGATCAAGGCGGGGAAGCTGGAGTACCGGGTCGACCGCCAGGCGAACCTCCACCTGGTCATGGGGAAGCGATCGTTCGACGAGCGGGCCCTCATGGAGAACTACCTCGCGGTCGTCGACGAGATCCTCCGGGCCAAACCGGCCTCTGCCAAGGGCCGGTACATCCGCAGCGTGACGATCTCCACGACCATGGGACCCGGCATCCGCATCGATCCCGCGCGGATCCGGGACGTCGAAGCGGCGGCCTAGGGCTGTGCGGGCGGCCCTTCGCCCCGCGGCCGCGATCCTGGCGCTCCTGCCTTTCATCCCCTCGCCGGCGGTCGCCCACGACCACCGGCCGCCCGAGGTCGTCCTGCGCCACGGCGACCTGGAGCAGCGGGGCCGGCTGGTCGCCCTCCGGTGGACCCGGCCGGCCGGTGAGGAGGGTTGCGCGAGCACCCTGATCGTGAAGAAGCCCAGCTATCCGGGCCAGGGGCTGCCGGTCCGGAACGGGGAGTTCCGGGCCAGGCTCCGGTTCATCAAGCCCGCCCGGCCGCTCTCGGTCAAGGCGGAGGCCAGGCCCGAGGTCGGCGCCGACGGTGACCTGGCCGGCCCGGCCGCCGACGTGGGCCTCCGGCTCCGCCCCCGCCGCCCGGGCGGCGACCTGGCGGCCTGGACCGCCCTGCTCCACTCGCGGGTCCAGGACCATCTGTACCTTCGGGTGACGGCCCGGTGGAAGGACGGCGACGGCTGCGACGACCGCCAGAAGGCGACCTGGACCTTCCACGTCTCTGCGGTGTGAGCCCCCGGCCCCTCAGCTCTGTCCAGGACTCTGGTACTCTGATCGACGCCGCAGACAGCAGGGGCGGAAGCGTAATCCCCGGGCGAGCGAGAGGCGCGCGTGGCGCGACTCCGCGAGCGGAGGGTACCTGCCGAGGCAGCGAGGCGCTCTCGCCCGTTGCTGTGTGCGGGGGCGCTTTGACGTGAGGACGAGATGCCCAGAGCGGAGAAGGAAGCGAAGGTCAAGGGCCTGGCCGAGCGGCTGAGCGAGTCGCAGGCCGCGGTCCTGGCCGGCTATCGGGGCCTCACGGTCCATGAGGCGGCCGAGCTCCGGGCGGCCCTGGCCGACGTTGAGACGCGGTTCAGCGTCGTCAAGAACTCGCTGACCCGGTTGGCGGTCAAGGATGCCGGGCTCGAACAGCTGGCGGACCTGATCGACGGGCCCACGGCGATCGCCTTCGTCCTGGGGGACCCGGTGGCGGGAGCCAAGGGCCTGGTGGAGCAGTCGCGGCGGTTCCCGGTCCTGGAGATCCGGGGCGGATTCGCCGAGGGGCGGGCCCTCACGGCGGATCAGGTGAAGTCGCTGGCGGCCCTGGAGTCGCGGGAAGCCATGCTGGCCCAGCTCGCCGGCGTGGCCAAGGCCCACCTCTCGAGGACCGCGTGGGCTCTCCAGGCCATCCAGTCGAGGTTCGTGGGGCTGATGGAGGCCCTCCGGGAGAGCCTCCCGGACGAGGAGATTCCCGAGGCCTCGGAGACTCCTGGGGAGACCGGTTCCGTGGGTCCCGAGGAGCCCGAGGGCTCCGCGGAGGAAACCCCTTCGGTTGACGAAGCGGAGTCCGAGGGCTCGTCAGGCTCAGCGACGGAAGAAGGAGGCAGTTAGGTGGCGACGAAGAAGCAGATCTCGTCGGACGACCTGCTCGAGGCGTTCAAGGGGATGACCCTCCTCGAGCTGTCCGAGTTCATCAAGAAGTTCGAGGAGGAGTTCGACGTCCAGGCC
>JBOGWD010000337.1:0-4447 GCA_050693275.1 Actinomycetota bacterium
TCGTCGAGGAGCGCCGGAACGCCGCTCAGGCCTGGAGGGCTGCCGCGGACGCGGTGATCGCCGAGTACCGGGCCCTGGAGGATGACTACCTCCAGGCTCGGGCGGAGGACCTGGCGGGGGTCGCCCGCCGGGTCCTGGAGCACCTGCTGACCGGGGGCCCATCCCCGCCGGCCCTGGCCGGGCCGGGGATCGTGGTGGCCTCGAGCCTGACGCCGACGGATACGGTAGCCCTCGACCCAGCACTGGTTCAAGGGATCGCCACCGCGACAGGGGGACCGACTTCGCACAGCGCCATCCTGGCCCGCTCGCTGGGGATCCCAGCGGCCGTGGGCCTGGGCGACGCGCTGGTCAGCGTCCCCGAGGGAACGCCCCTCATCCTCGACGGCGACGCCGGCCTGCTGCTGATCGACCCGTCCCCGGATGTGACCGCGGACTACGAGACGCGTGGGAAGGAGCGGGAAGCCAGGGAGCGGGCTGCCCGAAAAGGGGCACGCCGGCCGTCGGTGACCCAGGACGGCACGCGGATCGAGGTGGCGGCCAACGTCGGATCGCCGGAGGAGACCGAGGCGGCCGTGAACGCGGGTGCGGACGGGATCGGCCTGCTCCGGACCGAGTTCCTGTTCCTCGGCCGGGACGCCATGCCCGACGAGGAGGAGCAGGAGGCGGCGTACCGTCGCGTGGCCGAGATCCTAGCCGGTAGGCCGCTCATCCTGCGGACACTCGACGTGGGCGCGGACAAGCCCTTGTCGTACCTCCCTCGCGCCGAAGAGGACAACCCCTACCTGGGGCTGCGGGGGATCCGCCTGGGCCTGGCCCAGCCCGAGCTCCTGTCCATCCAGCTCCGGGCGGCGCTCCGGGTGGCCGCCGACCACCCCGTCAAGGTCATGTTCCCCATGGTCACCACGGTGGAGGAGCTCGAGATGGGCCTGGGCCTCGTGACGGAGGCCCGGGTCGCCCTGGGATGGACCGAGGGGTGGGCTCCGGAGGGGTTCGCGCTCGGGGTCATGGTCGAGGTCCCGGCCGCCGCCCTCACGGCGGGGGCACTCGCGGCCATGGTCGACTTCCTCTCCATCGGAACCAACGACCTCTCGCAGTACGTGACCGCAGCGGACCGAGGCAACGACCGTGTGGCCCCGCTGGCCGACGCCCTGCATCCCGCGGTTCTCCGCCTGGTTCGCATGGTGGTCGAGGGCGCTGATGGCCACGGCCGTTGGGTAGGAGTGTGCGGCGAGGTCGCCGCGGACCCGGTGGCCGTCCCCATCCTCCTGGGGCTGGGGGTCCGGGAGCTGAGCGTGGCACCCCCCGCCGTTGCTGCGATCAAGCAGGCCGTCCGTGAGGCCGACCTCGGGCAGGCCCGGGCCCTGGCCGTGTCGGCCCTGAGGCTTGAGTCGGCCGGAGCCGTCAGGGCCCTGCTGTCGCCCCCGGCGGAGGCCGGCGGTCCCACCGCCGCATCGGGATCGTGACCTCTCCCCGAGCGCTCGCCCGCTTGTCCAGCATCACGTCCCTGCGCATCGTGCTGGTGCCGGTCGTGATGGCCCTGATCCTCCTCGGTCCACGGGTGCAGTACGCCTTCGTCGCGGCCGGCGCGGTCTTCGCCGTGGCGGCAGTGACCGACTTCCTCGACGGCTACCTGGCCCGTCGATGGGGCGTGAGCACGACGCTAGGTTCGTTTCTCGACACTACCGCGGACAAGCTCGTGGTCTCCGGGGCCCTGATCGCCCTGGTGGCCGTGGACCGAGCTTCCCCCTGGATCGCCGCGATCATCATCGGCCGCGAGCTAGTGATCCTCGGGCTCCGGGGGGTTGTGGCTGCCGACGGCACCGTCTTCCCCCCGTCCGTGTGGGGGAAGATGAAGGCCAACGTGCAGTTCCTGGCGGTGTTTCTGGCCATCCTCCGTTACCCGCGTCCGCTGGGCCTGCTTCACCTGGACGAGTGGGTGATGCTGGTCGCGGCGGCCATCACGGTGATCTCGGGGGCCGAGTACCTGGCCCGCTTCTCCTCGGTGTTCCGGTCGTCTCCCGGTCCCCCGGATCGCCGTGAACGGTAAGGCCTTCGTCACCGGGGGGACCGGGGTGGTGGGCCGACCGATCCTGGCCCGCCTGCTCGAGGACGGACGCCCCGTGGCCGCCCTGGCCCGGTCAGAGGATTCGGCCCGGGTGGTGGCTGCGGTGGGGGCCGACCCCGTGCGGGGCGACCTTCTCGATGTCGACGCACTGGCCGCCGGGATGCGCGGGTGCGAGACTGTGTTCCATGCGGCGGGGCTGAACGTCTTCTGCTCCCCGGCCCCCTCGATGCTGTTCCGCGTCAACGTAGGCGGGTCCCGGGCCGTGCTGGCCGCGGCCGCCCGAGCCGCTGTCCGGCGCATCGTGTACACCTCGTCGGCGGCGACCCTGGGGGAGGAGCGGGGGACCGTGGGGCGGGAAAACACCCCCCACCGGGGGTGGTTCCTCTCGGCCTACGAGCGGTCGAAGTACGAGGCCGAGCGCGACGTGCTGGCCGACGCGGAGCGGCATGGTCTTGAGGTGGTATGTGTCAATCCGTCCTCGGTACAGGGCCCCGGACGGACGGGGGGGACGGCCAAGCTCCTCCTCGCCTACCTGAACGGGCGGCTCAAGGTGATCGTGGATACTCGGCTGAGCTTCGTGGATATGGCCGACTGCACCGAGGGCCACGTGCTGGCGGAGGAGAAGGGCCAGCCGGGTCAGCGCTACGTACTGAACGGGGCCACCCTCAGCGTCGGACAGGCCCTGGACCTGCTGGCCCGGATCTCTGGAGTGGGGGAGCGGGTCCGGCGCCTCCCTGCCCCGGCGGCTCTGGCCGCGGCCGCGGCCATTGAGGCGGTGTTCCGCCTGAGGGGCCGGCGGGCGCCCCTCTGTCGGGAGATGGTCCGCACCCTGCTCCACGGGCACGCCTACGACGGGTCCAGGGCCTCCAGGGAGCTGGGGCTGCGCTACACATCCGCGGAGGAGACCCTCCGCCGGACGTGCGAGTGGTATCGCGAGCGGGGCCTGATCACTCGACCGCTCCCGGGGGCTCGGTGAGCCTCAGTTTTCCCGGGGTCGGGGGGCAGGCGGTATAACTGCGGGGAGCGGAGCGAGCGGAGGTTCCTTGGCGAAGCGGCCCCCGGACGTGGACACCGTCCTGGCGTGTCATCCCCTTGCCCGGGCTGCCCGGGAGCTGATCCTGGGGTTGGCGCTGGGCCCGCTGATCGAGCGGTACACCCACCCCAAGGTACTCGGGGTGCACCACCTGACTGACCTCGACCACCCGGTCCTCTTCGTGGCGAATCACTCCAGCCACATCGACACCCCCTTGCTCCTTCGAGCGCTGCCCGACCGCTGGCGGTCCCGCACGGTGGTTATGGCCGCAGCCGACTACTTCTACAAGAGCCACCTGAAGGCCCTCGCGGTCACCCTGGCCGTCGGTACGGTCCCGGTCGAGCGGCGGGGGCTTGACAAGCGCTCCGCCGACCGGATGAACTGGCTCCTCCGGGAGCGATGGAACATCCTCGTGTACCCGGAGGGGACCCGGTCCCGGGACGGCCGGCTGGGAACGTTCCGGAGCGGCGCGGCCTACCTGGCGGTCGCCCACCGACTCCCGGTTGTTCCGATCTACCTCCACGGGACGTACCTGGCCATGCCTCGGGGTGTGAGGTGGCCCCGCCCCCACCCGGTGGAGGTCCACATCGGCGCTCCCATTCGCCCGGAGCCCGGCGAGGACCACCGTGGGCTTACCGAGCGAATCCAGTCCGCCTTGGCCCGGATGAGGGACGAGGTCGGCCCCGGAGGTTGATCAGAAGGTCAGGCTGGCCGCGCCCTGGGAGAGAAACTCGACCGCCTGCATGGCCGCCGCGATCCGAGCGCCCTCCACGAGCCGGTCGTCGCCGATCCCCCGGGGTTTCGTGCACGACTGGCACGCCCACACCTGGCCGCCGTTGGCCACGTATTCCTTCATGATCTCGGCCAGGGGAGGCAACCCTTCCTGGTGGACCCCATCGGCGCCCCCCTCGGTGGCCAGCCACACGCCCTCGATGGTCAACAGGATCCTGACGTCCTGGCCGGCGATGGCCGCGTTGTTGCCCACGATGAACGGAAGCGTGGCCCGCTCGGGGTCCTCCTTCCCGTGGCTCGAATGGATCAGCAGCTTCCCCATCACGCCCTCCGCACCAGGAGGCGGTCCGCGCCGTCCGGGCCCCGGACCTCCCGCTCGATCTCGTGCCCCTTCAGCCTGCAGAAGGCCCGGAAGCTCTCCCGGCCGGTGTCGTCCTGGGACCGGACCTCCAGCGTCTGGCCGGTCCGCATGGCCTCGAGGAGACGATTGATGTCGCCGAGGGCGGGGCCGGCGCAGCCCTCGTCCCCGGCATCGTAGTAGGCGTCGGCTTCGAGGATGGCCTCTGTCATCTCGTTCAGGATACCCGGGGTACCATCCGGCGATGTCCCGGCGCGAG
>JBOGWD010000338.1:0-1278 GCA_050693275.1 Actinomycetota bacterium
ATGTCGCCGAGGGCGGGGCCGGCGCAGCCCTCGTCCCCGGCATCGTAGTAGGCGTCGGCTTCGAGGATGGCCTCTGTCATCTCGTTCAGGATACCCGGGGTACCATCCGGCGATGTCCCGGCGCGAGACGTGGACGGAGGCTGCGTGAGGCCGCGGCACGTCGCGCTCCTCGTGCTCGGAGTGGTGGCCGTCTCCACGTCGGCCCCGATGATCCGCCTGGCCGACGCCCCGCCGCTGGCGGTGGCGTTCTATCGGAACGCGTTCGCCGCGGCGGCCCTGCTTCCGTTCGCCCTCCTCCTCCACCGGCGTGAGCTCGTGGCGCTGGGGACGCGGCGGAGGGGCGCGCTTCTCCTGGCCGGGGCGTTCCTGGCGATCCACTTCGCCTCGTGGATCCCGTCGGTGAGCCTGACCACGGTGGCCGCCAGCACCGTCCTGGTGACCTCGCAGTCGGTGTGGGCTGCGGTGGGCGCCCGGGTGTTCTTCGGGGAGCGGGTGCGCCGGTCGGCCCTGGTGGGGATCGCCGTCGCCCTGGGCGGCGCCGTGCTGATCTCCGGGGCCGACTTCGCCCTGTCGACTCGGGCTTTTGCCGGGGACCTGCTGGCCGTGCTCGGCGCGGTGACCGCGGCCGGGTACCTCCTCACCGGCCGCCGGCTCAGACAACACGTCTCCCTGGCTGCGTACACGGGCGTGGTGTATTCGGTATGCGCCCTGCTGCTCCTGGCGGCGGCCCTGCTCTCCGGGACCCCCCTGACCGGCTTCGAGCCGAAGGTGTGGCTCCTGTTCGCGCTGATGGCCCTGGGGCCCCAGATCCTGGGCCACACCGTCTTCAACTACCTGCTCCGCGATCTGGATACGACCCTGGTCGCCGTGGCGATCATGGGAGAACCCGTGGGCGCCTCACTCCTGGCCCTGGCGCTCTTCGGCGAGGTCCCGCCGTGGTCGGCCGTCCTGGGCGGGGCCCTGATCCTGACGGGGATCTACGTGGCGGTGACGGCCCAGGCCAGACGGCAAGCGGACGCGCCGGTCGAGTAGCATCGGGCGCATGACCGTGATGGGTCCCGTGGTCGACATCCGGGACGTGCAGGTCATCAAGGACGACCGAACGTTCCTCGTCACCGACCGGTTCGGCAACGTGCCCGAGGGGAACACCTCGGCGCTGGGCCTCTACCACAAGGACACCCGGTTCCTGTCGGGCCTCGACCTCACGGTGGACGGCATGGAGCCGATCCTGCTGCACTCCTCCACCGAGCGGAACTACTCGCAGATCGTCGAGCTCAC
>JBOGWD010000339.1:0-2467 GCA_050693275.1 Actinomycetota bacterium
GTTGGGGGTTCGAGTCCCCTCGCTCACCCACCCTGGGCCGCTAGCTCAAATTGGCAGAGCAGGGGACTCTTAATCCCAAGGTTACAGGTTCGAGTCCTGTGCGGCCCACGAAGCGGATCCGCGGCGCTCATCAGGCGCGGCGGGCGTGCAGCCGGACCCTGGTCCCCGACGGGCCGCCCGAGATCTGGAGCAGGTCCACGAACTGCCGGGCGATCCACAGCCCCCGTCCGCTCAAGGCCGCGTCGCCCGGGGGCCGGTAGCCGGCGACGGGGTCCCCGATGCCCGGGCCCCGGTCCTCGATCTGACAGAGGAACCGGTCGCCCTCAGTCCACACCCAGACACCGGTGGCCCCGCTCGCGTGCACCAGCGCGTTGGTCAGCACCTCGTTGGTCGCCAGGCACAGATCCATGGCCGGATCGAGCCCGACGCCGGCCCGGCGAGCCTCGACGAGGAGGGACCGCCTGGCGGCGGCGAGATTTCTCACCTCCGGCAGCGCCGTGGCCGATCGTGGGGGCGGAGCCAGGTCGGCGTTCCAGCGACGGAGGAACTCCGTCGGCTCCTCGAACCCCTCGCTGGGTCGCTCCTCCCCGTCCAGCACGACGGGATGCGTTCGCCGGACGTTGGTCGCGATGGCCGGATCCACCCGGGCGGCGTCGTAGGTGCACATGAGCGTGACGGGGAACGGCCCGAGCACCTCGTTCAGGACCGACTCGTACCGCTCCCACTCCCGGACGTGCTCCGGTGGCCCCGGCGGCCACACCGGCTCGCCCACCAGCCGGATCCGGGCGGCTCCTCCGCGCAGCTCATCCGTGACGAACTCGTGGAACGCACGGAGCCGGGTCGCCGGATGCGGATGCCACTCGCGCGTGTCCTCCCACCGCACCTCTGGAGCGTCCGCGCCGATCCGCGCCCGCAGCGCGGAGAGCTCGGCGGCCCCGACCGCGACGAACACGTGCTCCCGCCGGTCCAGGCCCTCGGCCACGAACGGCGACAGTACGTCGAGGAGCTCCTCCATGCTCGCGTACAGCAGCGCGGGATGCCTCAGCTTCCTCAGCCCCCTCGACCACCCGCCATAGCGAGTCTCAATGTACCCAGGGCCCGGAGGCCGTACGCCTGGGGTCGCCGCTCAGGCTCGAGTGAGAGAGCGGCCGGCCGTGAGGAGCATCGCGCCGGCAAGGATCGAGCCCGCCACGGACAGGACCAGCGCCGCCCAGGCCAGGGCGTTGAGGGACAGGCCCTGGCTCAGAGCAACGCCGAGGAAGACGGCCCACCCCGCCACGATCCCCACGCATCCGATCAGCCCGAGGGTCCGGCCGGCGGGGCGCCCCGACATGACCTGGATGCCTCCGATGAGCTGGAGCAGGCCCGAGACGATCAGCACGATGTCGATGACCAGCAGCGTCGTGCCGAGCCACCCGAAGCCGATCTGCCGGAGCAGCTCGAGGTCTCCGATCAGCAGGGTGAGGTCCCAGCCGTTGTAGCCCATGGAGCCGAGGCCGACCAGGATCAAGATGATCCCCGCGGCCACCACTCCCCCGGGGCGGGCCGCGAATCCGCCCGGAGGCGGCGGGTACGCGGGCGCGGGCGGAGGTCCGTACGCGGACGGCACGGGCGGGGGGGTCGGCGGCTCGGGAGGCTGCGCGGCCTGCGGCGCGGTGGTCTCCACCGGCGCCACCGGCGGCGTGGCGGTCTCGCGGATCACGGTGGCCCGTTGGGCGGGCTCGACCTCCACGTCGAAGGTCGTCTGGCCGATCCGGAGCACGTCGCCCGAGCTCAGGACCGTGGCCCCCTCGATCTGGCGGTCGTTGACGAACGTCCCGTTCGAGGACCCCAGGTCCTCCACGGTCAGCCCCTCGGGGGCCGACCGCACGGACGCGTGTCGCCGCGACACCTCGTTGTCGTGCTGGAGGAACTCGTTCTCGGCCCGTCCGAGCACGAGCTCCGCCGAGATCTCGACGCGCTGCCCGGCCGATGGACCGTCCCTGATGATGAGCGCCGCCATGTCGCGGACCCTATCGAACCGGCTCCGGCGGGTCAAACCTGGGCGAGCCTATACTCGACGACCGGCGAGAGTGGCGGAACCGGCAGACGCGCCGGCCTTAGGAGCCGGTGCCCGAAAGGGCGTGGGGGTTCGAGTCCCTCCTCTCGCACGCCGAGAGGCCGGGCGATCATGCCCGGCCTCCCTGGCTTCGAGTCCCCGCGCGATCAGCGGGTGGGGTCCTGGTCGATCTCTCCGCGCCACGCGCCGGTCTCCCGGCCGCGAGCCTCGATGAACTCCTTGAACCGCTCCAGGTCACCCTTGATCCGCGCGGTCACCATGCCGGTCCAGTCGCCGACCTTCTCGGCCGCGTCGCCCGGCTCCCACTCGAGCTGAAGCATGACCCGGGTCCGCGAGTCATCGAGGCGATGGAAGGTGACGACGCCCGCGTGCATGGGACCGTCGAGGCTGTGCCAGGCGATCCGCTCG
>JBOGWD010000340.1:0-1054 GCA_050693275.1 Actinomycetota bacterium
GGCGGCGAGGTGTGGGCGGGCAACCCGTGCCTGGCTCGCGATGACGGCTCGTGCTGGGCTTTCGCCACGGGGGACGCGGTGGCGTTCGGCTCGGAGACCGTCACCCTGCGGCCGAGGGGCGTCCCCGAGGACGGTGACTGGCTCGAGGGCGGATACGAGGTATGGGTGGAGAACACGAGCTGCCAGGACGGCACGTTCGCCGACTCCGACGCCAGGGTCACGATCTCTCGGGCCGGTGGAGAGTCGGTGGCGCTTCCGGTGTCCGGAGCCTCGGGGGACAAGACGCTGGAGACGTGGAGCGTCGGCTCGGTGTTCATGGATCAGGACGGCGCGATGGCCGTGGCCGGCACCCAGTCGGTGTTCGGCGAGGCCTGCGGGCCGCCGGTGGAGGAGCCGGTGGTGGTCGAGGTGGCCGAGGAGAGGGGATCCGAGCCGGCGGCGGTGCGGCCGCCGGTACGGGAGGTCGTCGAGGAGGCCGGCTCCGAGGGGGACGGTACGGACACCGGCCCGCCGCCGGAGCCGGAGCCCGATCCCGCGCCGGAAGCGGAGCCCCCACCGGAGCCGGGGCCCCCACCGGAACCGGAGACCGAGCCGCAGCCGGAGCCGCCCCCTCCGCCGGAGCAGCCGACGGAGGACGGGGCGACCATTCCCGACGAGGTGTCCGTGGCCGACGAGGCCCCGGAGGCCCGGTGATGCGCCGGGCCGCCGTTGTCGCCGTCGTGGGGCTGTGCGTGCTCGCTGTCGGCCAAGCCCCGGCCGGAGCCGATCACGCCATCGCTCCCGCGAACGCCGAAGCGATCAACACGGCCATCGCTCGCGACGCATCCGTGGTGACCGGCGCCAGCTTCGTGACGGGCACGGCGGTCCTGACGAACGCCAACGCTGCGCCCAGTGTCCCGCTCACCTCATTCCCTACCCACGGGACCACCTACGGCATCCTGACCTCAGGCGACGCCCGCTTCGCCGACCATCCCGGGACGTTCGTGAGCGAGGGAGGCGGGGGTAGCTTTCGAGGAGCCAACGACGTCACGATCCTCCAGGTGGACCTCACCGT
>JBOGWD010000341.1:0-1054 GCA_050693275.1 Actinomycetota bacterium
GGCGGCGAGGTGTGGGCGGGCAACCCGTGCCTGGCTCGCGATGACGGCTCGTGCTGGGCTTTCGCCACGGGGGACGCGGTGGCGTTCGGCTCGGAGACCGTCACCCTGCGGCCGAGGGGCGTCCCCGGGGATGGTGACTGGCTCGAGGGCGGCTACGAGGTATGGGTGGAGAACACGAGCTGCCAGGACGCCACGTTCGCCGACTCCGACGCCAGGGTCACGATCTCTCGGGCCGGTGGAGAGTCGGTGGCGCTGCCGGTGTCCGGAGCCTCGGGCGACAAGTTGCTGGAGACGTGGAGCGTCGGCTCGGTGTTCATGGATCAGGACGGCTCGATGGCCGTGGCCGGCACCCAGTCGGTGTTCGGCGAGGCCTGCGGGCCGCCGGTGGAGGAGCCGGTCGTGGTCGAGGTGGCCTGGGAGAGGGGATCCGAGCCGGCGGCGGTGCGGCCGCCGGTGCGGGAGGTCGTCGAGGAGGCCGGCTCCGAGGGGGACGGTACGGACACCGGCCCGCCGCCGGAGCCGGAGCCCGATCCCGCGCCGGAGCCGGAGCCCCCACCGGAGCCGGAGCCCCCACCGGAACCGGAGACCGAGCCGCAGCCGGAGCCGCCCCCTCCGCCGGAGCAGCCGACGGAGGACGGGGCGACCCTTCCCGACGAGGTGACCGTGGCCGACGAGGCCCCGGAGTTCCGGTGATGCGCCGGGTCGCCGTTGTTGCCGTCGTGGGGCTGTGCGTGCTCGCCGTCGGCCAAGCCCCGGCCGGAGCCGATCACGCCATCGCTCCCGCGAACGCCGGTACGATCGGAACGGCGATCGCGCGCGTCCCATCCGTAATCACGAATGCCGGTTTCGTTACGGGAACGGCGACGTTGGGAAATGCCAACGCCGCGCCCAGTGTGCCGCTCACTGCGTTCCCCACGCACGGAACCGCCTACGGCATCCTGACCTCAGGCGACGCCCGCTTCGCCGACCATCCCGGGACGTTCGTGAGCGAGGGAGGCGGGGGTAGCTTTCGAGGAGCCAACGACGTCACGATCCTCCAGGTGGACCTCACCGT
>JBOGWD010000342.1:0-2000 GCA_050693275.1 Actinomycetota bacterium
CACCCGGACGTGGAGAACCACTACGACCGCGTTCGGATCGGGCTCCACACCTGGACCGCGAACGCCATCACCGAGAAGGATCTCGAGCTGGCCACCGAGATCGACCGCCTGGCCCCAGGTTGAGGCGCGGGGGCTGAGGGGACATACTCCCCCGTGCTTCCCCGGACCGAGGTCGACCGATGGCGGGATCAAGATGCGGCGTGGGATCGGACACGTACTCGCCTACTGGCGAGCGGAGCGGCGCACGATCGCTCAGGGCTCCGTGGCTCTCCTCATCGCCACGCTGGGCAGCCTGGTCGCCGGGATCGTCCTCGGCGGGATAACCGACACGCTCCGGCGGCTCCCCGGCCTCATGGTCCTGCTGCCCGCGGCGATCGCCACCCGGGGGAGCATCTTCGGCGCCATGACCTCCCGCCTGGGCACGACGATCCACACCGGGCTGTTCGAGGTGAGCCGGGACAGGGATGGCGTCCTGTATCAGAACCTCTACGCGGCAACCATCCTCACCCTATCGGCGTCGCTGGCCGTGGCGGCGGTGGCCAAGGTGATGTCGGTGGCGTTCGGGGTGACCACCATGTCGTTCGCCGACTTCGTGGTGATCTCGATCCTGGGGGGCATACTGTCGAGCATTTTCGTGGGCGCCATCTCCGTTTTCTTGTCGGTGAAGGCGTACCGACGCGGTTGGGACCTCGACAGCGTGGCCGCACCGCTGATCACCGCGTCCGGGGACATGTTCACCGTACCCGCCCTGTTCCTGGCTTCGTTCGTGGTCGGTTTCGCCGGGGTCACCATCGTCCTGGCCTGGACGCTGGCCGCGACGACCATCGGTCTCACCGTCTGGGGTCTGCTGGTCCGCCGGGCGGCGGCCCGCCGAGTCATCCGGGAGAGCCTGCCGATCCTGGCCCTGGCGGGTATGGCCGACATCCTGGCCGGGCTGGTGGTGGAGTCTCGACTCACGGAGTTCGCCGCGTTTCCGGCCCTCCTCATGCTGATCCCTCCGATCGTGGGCAACGCGGGCGGGCTGGGAGGCATGCTGTCCTCACGCCTGGCGTCGAAGCTCCACCTCGGAGCGATGACCCCCCGAGGGCGTCCTGAAGGGGTGGCTGTCCTGGACTTCTCGATCGTGTTCCTGATCGCGGTGGTCATCTTCCCTGTGTTGGGCCTGGCCGCGGACGTGGTGGCCGTGCTGCTCGGCTTGACCAGCCCCGGGGCGGTCACGATGGTCGGTATCACCGTGATGGCCGGACTGTTGGCCACTCTGCTGGCAGCCGGGGTCGCCTACTACACGGCGACGGCCACCTATCGAGTGGGCCTCGATCCCGACAACCACGGCCTCCCGATCATCACCAGCTCGATGGACCTTCTCGGCGTAATCTGCATCGTCCTGGCGCTCCTGGCGTTCGGGGTGGGTTCGTGAGGGCCGGGAGCCGCTCGCTATACTCGCGGAGATAGGCCGATGGCCGACGAACGTCCCCGAACAGTCAAGGATCTCCTGGCCGAGGCGAAGGACACCTCGGAGATCATGGTCGACCTGGCCTACGCGGCCCTGTACTTCAACGACGAGGACCTGGCCGAGGAGGTCGACCGCCTCGAGCAGGTGATGGATGGCTACCTCCGCGACCTGCGGTGGATCTCGATGCTGGCCGCCCGCAGCCCCGAGGATGCCGAGGCCATGGGAGGGGTCCTCCACATCGCCGGCGCCGTCGAGCAGATCGGTGACGCCGCTGCGGACATCGCCCGGGTGGTGACCGCCTCGCTGGGCATCCCCGAGGCGCTCCGTCCCGACCTCCGACACGCCGACGAGATCGTGGGCCGGGTAAAGGTCCGCGAGGGGGCGGAGTGCGTGGGGAGGTCGTTACGCGAGCTGACGCTTCCCACCGAGACCGGGATGTGGCTGATCGCGGTGCGTCGCGGCGACGAGTGGGAGTACGACCCGGGTCCGGACTCCGTGCTCAACGAGGGCGACGTCCTCCTGTACCAGGGACCCGAGGAGGGAGTGA
>JBOGWD010000343.1:0-3605 GCA_050693275.1 Actinomycetota bacterium
AACCCGAAGGCGTTGGCCGGGCGGTCGACGGTGCGCACCAGGAGGATGACTGCCGCAGCAAGCAGGATCGCGGTGATCCCAAGCAGGACCAGGGTGACGAGGGACGAGCGACGTGGGGTCACGCCGAAACTGCTCCTGTCGGGATCGGGATGCGGCCCGTGACGCTCGTTCCTTGGCCGGGGGCGGACTCGATGTGGACCCTGCCGCCCAATGCTTCCAGGCGGTCGGCCATGTTCTGGAGCCCCGCACCCTTCGGCGTGGTGGCCGGGTCGAAGCCTCGACCGTCGTCCTCGACCGTGAAGACGAGGTTGCCGTCCTCGGCGCGGAGCCGCACGCTGACCCGTGAGGCCTCGGCGTACTTGGCCGCGTTCTGGAGGGCCTCCAACACACAGAAGTACGCCGTGGCCTCGGCCTCGGGCGAGAAGCGGCCGATCCCGTTCGACTCCAGGGCCACCGGCAGGACGGCCCTCCGCGCTTGGGCCTCGAGCGCCGCGGCCAGCCCCTTGTCGGCCAGGAGCGGCGGGTAGATGCCTCGGGCCAGGTCCCGGAGGGTCTCCAGTGCGTCCTGGGCCTCGGCCTTGGCCTCGGCCGCCATCTGGGCCGTCCTCTCCGGATCCTTGCCGGCCGTGGCCTCCACCAGCCGGAGCTTCACGGCCAGCGCCACCAGCTGCTGCTGGGCCCCGTCGTGGATGTTCCGCTCCAGGCGGCGGCGCTCCTCGTCCTGGGCCGTGACGAGTCGCTGGCGGGAGGCCCGGAGCTCCTCGATCAGCCGAACGTTCCGCAGGACCAACCCGGTCTGCGAGGCGACGTCGGTGAGCAGCTTGTCGGTCGCGGGGCTAACCCCCTCCCCGCGGGGCATCGACACCGCCAGCGCGCCGAGCAACTGCCCCTCGTGCGTCACCGGCAGGCCCCGATCCACGCCCGGGATCGGCGGGAGGTTCCCGTCGGTCAGGGCGATCGGCACGGCAGACGCAGCTGCCGGCCACGAGGCGACAGGCCGAAGCTCGGCGCCCACCCGCAACCACACCTCGGCGCGCGCGGCGCCGGTCCCCTCGGCCAGGACGCGGGCCAGGCTCGGGAGAGCCTCGTCGGCTGAGTACTGTGAACCCATCCCCTGCGCCAGTCGGGACAGCACCTCGTACGGCGTGGCCCGCTTCCCGTATACCAGCCGGTTGGCGAGGTGTCGTGCGCGAACCCGCGCGGGCTGGAAGGCCAGGGCGATGATCGCGGTGGCCAGGATCGTCAGGAACGCGTTGCCACGCTGCCCGACAAGCGTGCCGATGCCGACCACGATGCCCACGTACACGAGCGTGACGAACGCGGCCAGGGCCCCGTAGACGACGGTCTTGCTGATGACGACATCGATGTCGTAGAGGCGGTACCTGAGGATGGCCACCGCCGTCCCTGCGGGCAACGAGAGGATTACCAGCGTGAACAGGACGTTGCTCCAAGGGTCGGGGAGGGAGTCGCCGATCGTGAGTGACCCCGCCACCAGGCCACCCGCGTAGAGAAGCCATTTCAGCTGGTGCCGCTGCTCGCTGGACGCCCGCCGGTATCGGAAGAAGACCGAGGCGACGCAGAGGAGGACCAAGACCAGCAGGGCCAGCAGCATGGGACCCTGCTCCGCCGGCGTGGCGGATCCGGAGAAGTTGGGGAGGAACCCCAGAGGGTTCCTGATGGGTGGGTCCACGTCCCCCAGGGGTCCCTCGGTGAAGGCGCCGAGCACGAACACGGCCCCAAGGACCGACGCAGTGAGCCATGCCACCGGCAGCCACCGCCGGGATGGTAGACGACCGTCGGGGAACAGCAGGAACAGGAAGGTCGTGAGCAGGCCGATGGCAGGCAGCCAGGTCCACTGGGCGAACCACGCCGCCCACTGCGCCGCCGGCAGGCTCCCGGGGCTCGTCAGCAGCGCGTACTCTGCGTACTCGCCGCCGGCGAACCCCAGCGAGACCTGCAACGCCACGGTCAGGTACAGCCAGCCGATCGCGTTGCGGGGAACGCGCGACGCGATGAAGGCGCCGAAGCCCGCGAACATGATGAACGCCGCCAGGAGGTAGTAGTCGCGGTCCTCCCCGGCGGTGGCGTTCAGCTCCTGAAGCACGGTCCCGCCGAGCGCAACCAGCAAGAACAGGCCGAACAGCCCCCACGCCAACCAGCGTCCGAAGCGGGCGCTCATCGGATCGGGATCCGTCCCGTCACCGTCGTGCCCTCGCCCGGCGCCGATTCGACGTCCAGCGATCCGCCCAGCGCTTCCACGCGGTCGGCCATGTTCTGGAGGCCGGAGCCCGGCGGCGTCGACGCCGGGTCGAAGCCGCGCCCGTCGTCGGCCACGGAGAACACCAGGTGTCCGTCCTCCCGGCCGAGCCGGACAGTGGCCTCGGAGGCCTGCGCGTACTTGGTGACGTTCTGAAGCGCCTCCAGGACGCAGAAGTAGGCGGCGGCCTCGGCCTCCTGCAGATACCGTCCCAGCCCGTTCGGCTCGACCCGCACCGGGAGCGGAAGCTTCCGGGCCTGGGCTTCCAGGGCCGCGGCCAGGCCCCGGTCGGCCAGGAGCGGCGGGTAGATCCCCCGGGCCAGGTCCCGCAGGTCCTCCAGGGCCTCTTGCGTCTCGCCCTGGAGGTCGTCGAGCAGGCCCCGAGCGCGCTCGACATCCCGCTCGGTCATGGTGCGAGCCAGCCGGATCTTCACGGCCAGCGCCACCAGCTGCTGCTGGGCGCCGTCGTGGATGTTCCGCTCCAGCCGCCTCCGCTCCTCGTCCTGCGCGGCCACCAGCCGCTGCCGTGACGCCCGGAGCTCCTCGATCAGCCTGACGTTCCGCAGGATCAGTCCCGCCTGCCCGGCGAGGTCGGTGACGAGCTTCTCCTGGGTCGGGTTCAGCGGCTCGCGGCGGGAGGTCTCCATCGACAGCGCGCCGAGCAGCTCGTCCTGGTGGCGGATGGGATAGGGACGCTCGCCGTCGGGGAACACGGGAAGATCCGAGCCCTCCACCCGAAGAGGCTTGGCGGCAACCTCCCCGTCCGGCCACGCCGCGGCCGGACGGAGCTCGCCACCCACCCGGACCCACACTCTCGACCGCACGGCACCCGTGGCCTCCCCGATCATCCGGGCCATCCGGGGCAGGATCTCCTCGGTCGAGTACGTGCCGCCGAGCTGGTCCGAGAAGGTGGACAGAACCTCGTACGGCGTGGCGCGCTCCCCGTACACGAGGCGGTTCGCGAAGTGCCGGGCCCGCGCCCGGATCGGCTGGAAGGCCACCGCCACCACCGCCGTGGCCACGATCGACAGCAGGACGTTCCCCCGGTTTCCCACGAGCGTGCCGATCCCGACGACGACGCCCACGTAGACGGCGGTGATGAACGCCGCCAAGAGACCGAACACCACGGTGCGGTTGATGACGACGTCGATGTCATACAACCGGTACTTGAGGATGGCGATCCCGGCGCCGACCGGCAGTGCCATGAAGGCGATGGCCGGTAGGACGGTGTCGAGTAGGAAACCGGTTCGGATACCCGAGGCCTGGACGATTCCGTCGACGACGAACTGGAGAGCGAGCAAGGTCGCGCCGAACAGGAACCACTTGATCTGCTGACGCTTGGCACGGT
>JBOGWD010000344.1:0-2626 GCA_050693275.1 Actinomycetota bacterium
GCTCATGACCGAGCCCTCGGGAGCCTCCTGGATAAGGGTGCCCTCCGCAGCCGCGAACTCGATGAAGGCTCTGGCGGCCTCGACATCCTCCTCTTCCCACCGGTTCGTGAAGTATTCCGAGGTTCGCACGAGCTCAACGAACGCGTCCAGCACCTCCGGATCTTCGATCCCGATCAGCTCCGGGAACGGATCTTGTGCGAGGCGCTCGGGGTCCTCGGTGATCCAGTTATAGACGTCGTCCCAGGCCGCCGTGACTCCGCGAGCCAGGTCGGGGTTGTCCCGGATCCACTGCTCGGACGCCATCACGGTGATGTTCCAGGCTCGCCCGCCACGTGCCTGCTCCCACTCCTCCCAGCCAGGACCCCACACGGGGCGCATGCCGAACTCGAGCATGGCGGTGAGGATGAATGGCTGAGCCATGAACGAGGCCTCCAGTTCGCCCCGGTCCAGCAGACGGATCAGGGCGGGCTCGGGGACCAGCTGGAGGTTGTAGTCCTCGGTGATCTGGATGTCCTCGAACTGGCTGAGCATGATGTTTCCAGCGGTCATGCCACCCGATTCCAACCCATCGTGCCCCACCCGCTCGCCCATGAGGTCCTGGGCAGACTGGTAGGGAGAGTCGCCCCGCACCATCAGGGTCACGTCCTGGACGGCCATGGGATAGAAGGTGGTGATGTCGTTACCCTGCGAGCGGAGAAGCGCTGCGGTGATGGGGTCGCCGTCGAAGGAGACGTCCGAGTTGCCCTGGAGCAGGAACTGCACGGAGGCGTCGCCCGACACCTCGAAGTACTCACCTTGGAACCCGTTCTCCTCATCGAAGCCCTGAGCCTCGATGATCTTCAAGGCCATGGAGCTGAGGCCACCTTCGAGTCCGTGGAGTTTGACCACGGGGAGGGCGCCATCTCCCTCCCCCGCGCCGTCGGTCTCCGCGCCACACGCCGATGCCCCCAGGAGCAGTGCGGCCAGCAGAGCGAGGAATCTGTTCCGGTTGCCCACGACCATGTCACATCACCCCGTCTATTCGGCTTCCAAGCCACCCGACACGGCTCGAGGAACCTCCCGGGTCCCATCCCCTTCTCAGGTCGCCTCGCGGCCGCTACCGACTGCGCCTCGGTCCAGTGTCCCTCACTCACCCCCCTCCGTAGCAGGATCCACTTCCGCGACGCGAGCCATCGGGCCCTGGCGCTGGGCCAGCGGAGAGCCTTCCATCCATGCGAGAAGGGCCACCGTCATCGTTTCGATGTGCCTTCGCGTCACCTCGGCCGCCGCCCTCTGATCCCCGTCTCGGATCGCTTCGTACAGACGCGCATGCTCGCCGGCGGCGTGTTTTGCTGTCACCGGCTCCGATGCGTAGGACGCTCGCATAGCTTCGATAGGCCCCCACAGGGAAGAAATGATGTTCACCAGGCGAGGCAAGCCGGAAGCCTCATAGACCATGAAGTGAAAGCTCTTGTTGAGCTCCAGCAGGGATCGATTCCGCTCGCGCTCGCGCGCGTATTCGAGCTCTTCAAGTAGCGCCCCGATCGCCCGGATGTCCTCGGGCGATGCCCGCTCGGCGGCACGTGCGGCGGCCAAGGGCTCGAGTCTTCCGCGGATGAGGAAGATTTCCCCCACCTCGTCAGCTGTGAGCTGGGTGACGATGGCGCCCCGATTGGGGATTATCTGAACAAGACGCTCGGCCTGGAGCTGCCGGAACGCCTCGCGAAGGGGAGTCCTGCTTACTTGCAGGCGCTGGGCCTCCAAGTCCTGTAAGAGTCGAGTCCCGGGTGGGATAAGCCCGGCGAGAATCTCACTCCGCAACTGATCCACGATTTGCTCGGAGACCGTCTTGGGCATGCTCTTGGATGTCGTATACAACATCCAAATGGGCCCGGCAAGCGGGCTCCAGCCCTCAGGCGTAGGTCCAGTCGGGGCGCTTGTGGGCGTAGCGCTCGTCGTAGGTGAAGCGGCCGGCCTCCTCGTCCCAGTCCACGATCTTCGGGAGCACCAGGCCGCGCGGCGAAGGGCATTCCCGGCCGGCGTGGGCCCGGAACTCCTCCTCGAAGGTCAGGAACAGGCTCTGCATCAGCAGGCTGGTCCCCGTCGGCAGTGCGCACTTCTGCCCGTCCGTGGCCCCCCTGGCCCTGGCCAGCGCCTCGTCGAGGTCGGCCGCCGAGTCCCCTCGCTCCAGCGCCTCCAGGAACTCCACCACGTCCCCCGAGTTCAGCTTGCACGGCGGGCACTGGGCGCACGACTCCACGTGGAGGAACCGACAGAACAGCAGCGCCGGCTCCACCACGCACGTCCGCTCGTCGTACACCGCGAACCCTCCGGCGCCGAGGCCCGAACCGACCGCGGCCATGTGCTCGAACGACAGCGGCGTGTCGAGCTGAGCCGGGACCAAGGCGGTGCTTGAGGCCCCGGGGAAGATCACCTTCACCACCTCGGGCACCCCGCCGGCCGCCTCCAGCAGCTCTCGGAGCGTGGTCCCCATCGGCAGCTCCCACACCCCCTCGCGCTCCACGTCGCCGGCCACCGTGAAGCACATCGTCCCCGGCGAGGCCTCGGTCCCCCACTGCCGGAGCCAGTCGGGCCCCTCGGCCAGGATGTGGGCCACGTTCGACAGCGTCTCCACGTTGTTCACCGC
>JBOGWD010000345.1:0-1071 GCA_050693275.1 Actinomycetota bacterium
TGGTCAGGCTGTCGGTGGGGATCGAGCACCCGGACGACCTGGTCGAGGACCTGGACCGAGCCCTCGGCTCGGCCTAGGGACCGGGTGAGGCCGGTTCCTCCTCTCCCTCACCCCGGGGCTCGATGGGCGCATAGCCCGCTCCCTTGGCCGGTGCCGTCTGCTCGAAGTGGCCCTTCTCCTCGCTGTACTCGAGCACCGCGCCCTCGATGACCTCGGCGGCCTCCTGGCCCTCGCGGAGTAACTGGAAGACCCGGAGCGGCCTAGCCTTCCCCTTCACCTCGAGGGCCGGCAGGTCGCCGATCCGGAACCGGTCCCTGATGGCGGCGGCGCACTCCTCTGTGACCACGATCTGCCCCGGCCCGGCCACGCCGCACAGCCTGCTTGCCGTGTTGACCGTGTCCCCCACCACGGTGTAGTCGAGGCGGTCGGTGGAGCCGATGTTCCCCACCACGGCCTCACCGGTGGCGACGCCGACCCCGCAGCCCGCCACCTCGAGGCCCGAGGTCCGGCCGGCGGCCACTGCCTCGTCGATGTAGTCGAGCATCTTGATGCCGGCCTGAGCCGCTCGCTCCGCATGGTGCTCCGTCGGCCGGGGAGCGCCCCAGAAGGCCATCACGCAGTCGCCCATGAACTTGTCGATGGTCCCCAGCTCCTCGTTGACCGCACGGACCATAGCGTCCAGGTACACGTTCAGCGCCTCGACCACCTCTCCGGGCTCGGCGCCGTCGGAGGCCGAGGTGAACCCGCGCAGGTCGGCGAACAGCACCGACAGCCTCCTCGACTGGCCCTCCAGCGTGGCCAGGGCCTCCTCGGGGGCGGCCAGGACCTCGTCCACGACGTCGCGAGCCACGTATCGGCCGAAGACCCGGGTCACCCGGCGTCGCTCTCGCTCCTCGGTGAAGTAGCGCACCCCGAGCGCGGCGGTGAAGGCGACGATCACGGCCAGCGACGGATACACCAGGTTCATCACGTGCCCATCGTCGAAGCGGGAGAAGGCCAGCAGGAAGTAGGCGGCTCCCAGACCCAGGGCGACAGGGGGTGAAGCCCAGATCCTCAGGAACGCCACGGCCA
>JBOGWD010000346.1:0-1735 GCA_050693275.1 Actinomycetota bacterium
GCTGGCCGGCCTGCCGGTCCCCCTCCCCGAGCTCAGGCGCCAGGTGCCGGAGTGGTGGCGGTCGGCGTTCTCTCCGGGGACCGCGGGGTTCCTGTACGGCCTGGGGCTCGGCGTGGGATTCGCCACCCACCTTCGCCACGGGACACTGGTGGCGGTGGCCGCCGCGGCCCTGTCCTCGGGGGATCCGCTGCTCGCCGCCGGAGCGATGGCCGGCTTCGGCCTGGCCCGGTCCCTGGCCGTGACCGTGGCCTTGGTCGCCAGAGACCGCCAGAGCGCCGAGAGCCTCACGGCCCTGCTGGAGCGCCTGGCACTTCGGGCGGGCCCGCGCATCCTCAACGGGGCCACGCTCGTGGCGATGGCTGTGGTGGCCGTCCTCTCGGCCGGATCCGTGGACGTCGGGCGCCCGACCCCCGTGGCGGCCGTGGTCGTCGCGGCCGCCTTCGGTTGGGCCGCCGGCGCCAAGGTCATCGGATCGCGAGCCTGGCGCCGTGCCCTGGCCGCGTATCGGCTGCCTGCATCTCTCGAGATGTTCGCGGCGTGGGCCATCCCCGCCGCCGAGGCCGGGGTGGCGGTGGCCATCCTCACCGGCGCCGTCGCCCTCGGCGCGGGGCTGGCCCTGGTCCTCCTGCTGGCCTTCTCGATCGCCATCGCGCGCGCCCGACGGTCCCACGGCGACCGCCTCCCGTGCGGCTGCTTCGGGGGCGGCGGCTCATGGAGCGCCGGCGCGTTGCTGGCCCGGAATGCCGGGCTGGCCTGCCTCGCAGCGGTCGTCCCGGCCTCCGGGGGTGTCGTGCCACGATTCCCGACGATCGGAGCAGGCGACGCCGTGCCGGCGCTCCTCGCCGCGACGGGGGCCGGTCTGGCCGGGGTCGTCATCACGTGGACGACCCGGCTGTACCGACGATCGGGTCGGACGCCGGCCTAGATCACCGGTTGCGGAAAGGCCCCCTCGATCTCGGCCGGGACAACGTCCAAGCACGGCCGGCAGCGCCGGGCGGTGAGGATCGTCCGCACCGACCAGCGGTAGTAGGCCCGTTCGGGAGGGATCTCCAGGCGCTCCAGGGGCACCCGAACGCGGACACCCCGGCCGCCGGGCCGGCTGGCCCGCACGCGACCGACGGCTCGCCGCACGCCCTCCCTGAGGACCAAGGCCCGCATGCGCCGTCCGGACGACTTGATCACGACGTGGAAGTCGAACCCCGCGTCGCCCTTGCTGTCGAAGGACACCACGAAGTAGCCCTCGTCCCACAGCCGTGGCTTGGAGGCTCGCCCGAACGTGGAGATGCGCCACGCCGACGGGCTGGCCCCGAGCGTCGGGGTGACCAGCCGCACGTCAAGGATGCCCTCCGTGTCGTCGGGATCGGTCGCCGGCAGCACGTAGCAGGAGACGCCGGTGCCCTCGGGGCAGATGTCGGCGCCCTCGCCGCCGTCGATCGTGTTGGTCCCGCCCTCGCCGGCCAGGTAGTCGTCGCCGTCGCCGCCCAGAAGAGCATCGTCGCCGTCGCCGCCGTACAGGAGGTCGGTCCCCCCCAACCCCGACAGGACGTTGGGACCGCCGTCACCGCGGAGGACGTCGTCCCCCTGCGAGCCGGTCAGGTTCTCGATGCTCACCAGTTGGTCGTTCCCGGCGCCCGTGGCCCATCCCGTGGCGAGGTCCGCCCGGATGCAGCACGGAGCGGCCTCGAACGAGGCGGTGTCGATCCCGTCGCCCCCGTCGAGCACGTCGTCGCCGTCC
>JBOGWD010000347.1:0-1158 GCA_050693275.1 Actinomycetota bacterium
CTAGTGTAGTGTCTCACAATTAGACTGACGCTTGGGTCAGGGCCACCCGGCCTCGCCTGACTTTCTCAAGGATGGACTCAGCGGTCGCAGTCCATACGAACGGCTTGGGATCGTTGTTGTGGGCCCGCAAGTAGTCCTCGATGGCCGCGATTAGGTCGGGCACGCTCGGGAACACGCCCCTTCTGATCGCCTTGCCGGTGAGCTCCCGGAACCAGCGCTCGACGAGGTTCAACCACGAAGATGAGGTCGGGGTGAAGTGAAGGTGGAAGCGCTTGTGCTTGGCGAGCCACTTCTTGACGTCGGGGTGCTTGTGTGTCGCGTAGTTGTCGAGGATGAGATGGACCTGAAGGCCCTTGGGAACCTCGCGGTCGATGAGCCGCAGGAACTTCAAGAACTCGGTGTGCCGGTGGCGCGGAAGGCATTGCCCGATGACTGCACCGGTGAGCGCGTCCAAGGCGGCGAACAGCGTCGTGGTCCCGTTGCGCTTGTAGTCATGCGTCATGGTCCCGGCCCGACCCTTCTTCATCGGCAGGCTCGGCTGCGTGCGGTCGAGTGCCTGGATCTGGCTCTTTTCGTCCATGCACAGCACCACGGCCTGGTCGGGCGGGTTGAGGTAGAGCCCGACGACGTCGATGAGCTTCTCTTCGAAGTGCTTGTCGTTAGACAGCTTGAAGGTGTCCAGGAGATGGGGTTTGATCCCCCGAGCCGACCAGATGCGCTGAACGGTCGTCGAGCTGACGCCATGCTTGCGGGCCATCGAGCGCGTGCTCCAATGCGTCTCCCCTTCGGGCTTGGTGTGCAGCGTGTCATCGACGATGGCATTCACCTTGGAGGCAGCGATCGACGGCTTGCGTCCTCGGCCGGCACGCACCTTCCCAATGCTGCTCACCCCTTCGTCTTCGAAGCGCCGCCGCCACTCGATCACGCTGGAACGAGACGCGTCAACGCGCCGTGCGGTCTCGGCGTTGGCGACGCCGTCGGCGGCCAATAGCAGCGCCTTGGCGTTCTGGACCACTCGGTGCGGACTGGTGCGAGACTTGGCCAGCGACTCCAGGATGCTGCGTTGGCCCGGGGACAACGTCAGCCGAGCTGCAGGCGGAAAGGACATGGACAGAATCTATCATGATCCGCGCGTCTATTTATGTATCACTACACTAG
>JBOGWD010000348.1:0-1623 GCA_050693275.1 Actinomycetota bacterium
CACCAGTTGGTCGTTCCCGGCGCCCGTGGCCCATCCCGTGGCGAGGTCCGCCCGGATGCAGCACGGAGCGGCCTCGAACGAGGCGGTGTCGATCCCGTCGCCCCCGTCGAGCACGTCGTCGCCGTCCAGCCCCTGGAGCACGTCGTCGCCGCCGTGCCCGCAGATCACGTCTGGGGCGGCCGTCCCCGTCAGCACGTCGTCGTCGTCGGTGCCCTCGATCGTGCACGGCGGTGCGGCGACTCGGCCGGGAACGTCCGGCGAGGACGTCGGGCCCGGGACCGGCGTCGGATCCGAGGCCGCGGGCGGGGCCAGGAGAGCGACCGCGAGCAGGGCTGCCGCGACAGGGAGTGCGGGCGAGCGGCGCACCGCATCAGGCTACGCGAGGACCCCTCGCCTGTCACGGAACCGGCCGGTGCGCGAGGATGGCCCCCGTGAACCTCCTCGACGGGATCATCCTGGCCCTGCTGGTGCTCTCCCTGGTCACCGGCTTCCGGCGAGGAGCAGCCCTCCAGCTCCTGACCTACACCGGGCTGATCGGGGGCCTGATCGCCGGGGCCCTCCTGGCCCCACAGGTGGCCGGGCTGGCCCGCGACCCGTTCGCGCAGGCCGCCGCGGCACTCCTCACCCTGCTCTTCCTGGCGGCGCTGGGAGACGCCCTGGGGTGGGTGGTGGGCCGCCGGGTGTGGGCCGTGGCCCGGCGGAGCCGCCTCGATCCCGTGGACGCCGGGGCCGGGTCGGTGATCGCCGGCGCGGCCGCCCTGCTCACCGTGTGGTTCCTGGCCTTCAACCTGGTCCAGGGCCCGTTCCCGAGCCTCTCGCGTCAGATCCGGAGCTCGGCCATCGTCCGAGGGATCGACTCGGTACTCCCCCGTCCGCCGTCACTCCTGGCCCAGGTCCGAACCTTCTTCGACCGCTTCGGGTTCCCGGAGGTGTTCGCGGGCCTGCCGCCCGCGCCGGTCGGGCCCGTCCAGGGCCCGACCGAGGCGGAGGCGCGGCGCGCCTTCGACGCCGCCGATCAGAGCACGGTCCGCATCGTCGGCGAGGCCTGCGGACGGATCCAGGAGGGAAGCGGGTTCCTGGTCGACGGGGGCGT
This sequence comes from Actinomycetota bacterium, assembly GCA_050693275.1. GTDB lineage: Bacteria > Actinomycetota > UBA4738 > UBA4738 > CALAEC01 > CALAEC01. The sequence goes on from JBOGWD010000348.1 coordinate 1,094, forward strand.
GGTGGTCACCAACGCCCACGTGGTCGCGGGCGTGTCGACCCCGGCCGTCCAGCACCAGGACGGCGGCTCCTTCACGGCCGCCACCGTTCTGTTCGACCCCGCGTTGGACCTCGCCGTCCTGCGCCCCGAGTCCGTCTCGGCCGAGGCGCTGCCGGTCGATCCCGACGTGCTCGGCCGGGGTGCCGAGGGCGTCGTCCTGGGCTATCCGGGGGGCGGCGACCTCAGCGGCTCTTCCGCCGCGATCCGGCGGACCCTGTTCGCCGTGGGCCGCGACATCTACGGCGATTCCGTGGTCCGCCGGCAGGTGTACGAACTCCAGACGGTGGTCCGGCCGGGCAACTCGGGCGGTCCGTTCGTCACCACCGACGGCGACGTGGCCGGAGTGGTGTTCGCCGCCTCGACCACCGACGACGACGTCGGGTACGCCCTCACCGCGGCCGAGGCCGAGTCCCAGATCGACCGGGCCCGCGGCCGAACCACGGCGGTCTCCACCGGCCCCTGCATCCGCTGATCCGGGCCGGCATCAAGAG
>JBOGWD010000349.1:0-5986 GCA_050693275.1 Actinomycetota bacterium
GGTGGAACCGCCGGGCCCGCAGCCAGGAGGCCGGGTCGTCGAACGGCCCGGCCGTCTCCACCCCGGCTCGCCCGAGCTCCTCGAGGGCCTCCACCGGTCCCGTGGCCAGGAACGTGACGCGGCCGGACGGGTGCCGCTCGACGAGCGCATCGAGCAGGTCCGTGGGCGGCTCGGGGGCGATCACCAGTATGCGCACGACGGCGTCCGCGTCCCGGGCGGCCATCACCCGGTGGGCCTGCTCGGGCACGCCGGCCTCGGGTCGGGGAGGCCGCTCGGCGAGCACGTGGCCCCACCGCTCCCGGAGGATCCCGGCGTTCTTCTCTACCAGGCGAGCCGCGGTCCGCTCGTCCAGGCCGCTGGACCCGAACCGCACGTGGACCACCTGGGACCGGGGCTCGTAGATCGTGCGACGCCCTCCCTCCCGAAGCCGCAGCTGGAGGTCGACGTCCTCGCAGTAGGCGGGGACGAAGGCCGGGTCGAAGCCGCCGGCGTCGAGGAAATCCGACCGGCGGAGCAGCAGGCACGCCGCGGAGCCGTAGTCCACGTATCGCCGGAACCGGTACGCCGGATCGGTCGCGGATCCGCCGAACCCGTACATCAGCGTGGAGGCGTCCTCGAACAGCAGGCCGCCGGCTTCCTGCACGGTGCCGTCGTCGTTGAGGAAGAGGGGCACGGCGGCGCCCGCCCGCCGGTCCGACCCGAGCGTCTCGACGAGGGGCTCCAGCCAGCCGGGTCCCACCAGCGTGTCGGTGTTGAGGAAGAGCACGTGCTCTCCCCCCGCGCGCTCCGCGCCTCGGTTGGCCGCCGGGCCGAACCCCTCGTTCCGGTCGTTCTCCAGGACCTCGACGCCTGTCACCTCCTCCCGCAGTCTGGCCGCCACGTCCTCCGGGGTGGGGTTGTCCACGATGACCATCTCGAACGGCAGCGCGGTCTGCTCACCGAGGGCCTCCAGGGCGCGCCGGGTGAGGGCCCAGCCGCCGAAGGTGACCATGACCACGGAGACGAGAGGACGATCGGCGCGGGGGAGGGCGATCACCGCCGGAACAGCGACCGGACGCGTCCGTAGGCGTTCCGCAGGCCGGTGGTGTAGCGGAACGTCTTCGTGCTCAGCACGCTCTGGAGCTCGCCCTCCTTGCCCACCACCTCGCGGCGGAGCATATCGTTCTCCCGCTCGAGGTCGTCGATGCGGCGTTCGGCCCACGTGCGGTACTCGCGGTGGTGGCGCTCGGCATCGGCCACCCGGTCGGCCATCTTCGACCTGGCCACGGCGTCGCGACGGACCACGGTCCGATGGGCCTCGCGGACGGCCTCGAGCTCGTCCTGGGGGGTCCCCTCTCGCATGCGTCTCCCGATGGTGCGAACGGTTCGGCGGCCGGCCGGGGGCATCATATCGGCCCGGGCCTCCGCCTTGACAGCCTCGCGGGCCCGGAGGTACGGTACTCGAACGTACGTTCGAGCCAGGAGCCGGGAGTGTCGAAGCGCTACGACCAGGAGGTGGAGGTCGAGCGGGATGCCGGGATGCCGGCGGCATTCTCCTGGCGGGGGCGGCGATGGCTCGTGGCCGACGTGATCGGCCGGTGGCGGATCGAGGGCCGGTGGTGGGCGGAGGGCCGTGACCGGGAGTACTGGCGGATCGAGGCCAGGGGCGGGGCGGTATTCGACCTGTACCACGACCGGCTGGCCGGCCGGTGGCACCTCGAGCGCGTCTGGGACTGACCGACCGTATATCCTCACGCTGGGCTGTCAACCGGCCCCCCAGGGAGGAGACGTGTCCGAGACGGAGCGCGCGCGCGAGGCACTCGAACGAGAGATGTACTGGCTCGGCGGCGAGGACGGCGACGCCGCCACCAAGGCCCAGCAGGCCCGGGTGGCCGCCGATCGTCTCCTCCAGCGGCTCCGCCGCGATGCCGCCCAGGCCGCACCGTGGGGGGATCCCAGCCTGGCCTCGGGCAGCGGGACCCGCCGTCGCTTCAAGATCCTCCTGCACCGGATGCTCCGGCCCATCACCCGCCGGTACGACCGGCTGGCCGCGGAGCTCGCGGGGGTCCAGGTGACCCTGGCCGACTGCGTCCTCCAGCTCGAGGCCGAGACGAACCGACTCCGCGAGGAGCTGGCCCGGCTCACCGAGCCGGCCGAGACCGCCTCCCGGGGCCGCCGCACCCGGTCGTGAGGATCGCGGTCTGCCACCCGCAGACGCCCTTCGCCCGGGGCGGGGCGGAGATGCACACCGAGAGCCTGGCCCGGGCCCTCCGCGATGCCGGCCACGAGGCGGACATCATGTCGATCCCGTTCAAGTGGTACCCCCCGGCCGAGCTCGTCCACCAGATGGCGCTGTGGCGGAGCCTCGACCTCAGCGAGAGCCACGGCCAGCCGATCGACATGGCCATCGCCCTGCGCTTCCCGTCCTATCTGGTCCCGCACGAGCACAAGGTGGTGTGGCTGATCCACCAGCACCGGACCGCCTACGAGCTCTGGGACCATCCCGCCTTCGGCGACATCTCCCACCACGACGAGGGCGAGGCCGTGCGGGACCTGATCCACCGGGCCGACCGGATCGCCCTCGGTGAGGCCAAGCGGATCTTCACGAACTCGGCCAACGTGCGGGACCGGCTGTGGCGGAGCATGGGGATGCCAGCCGAGGTCCTGTACCACCGGTCCTCCCTGTGCGAGGCCCTCCTGGGGATGGAGGCCGGGCCGCCCGGGGACTTCGTGCTGTTCCCCAGCCGCCTCGACCCGATCAAGCGCCAGTCGCTGGCCGTGGAGGCCATGCGCCACGTCCGTCGCGACGTCAGGCTGGTCCTGGTCGGCACGGGCCCCCAGGAGCCCCAGCTCCGACAGCAGGTGGAGCGGGCCGGGCTCGACGGGCGCGTCGAGCTGGCCGGCCACGTCAGCGAGGAGTACCTGCTGGACCTGTATCGGGGGGCGCTGGCCGTGTACTACGGCCCGTACGACGAGGACTTCGGCTATGTGACGCAGGAGGCCATGGCCGCCCGTCGCGCCGTGGTGGTCACCGGTGACAGCGGCGGACCCCTCGAGTTCGTCCGCGACGGCGCCACCGGGTTCGTGGTGGACCCGAAGCCCCGGGCGATCGCCGCGGCGTTCGACCGGCTGGCGGCAGACCCGGGAGGGGCCGCCGAACTCGGAGCGGAGGGGCGGGCCGTGGTCGAGGAGGCCGTGCCGGCATGGCCCGAGGTCGTGGCCCGGCTGCTGGGCTGATGGGGGAGAGCGGCTAGTGGCCAGGATCGTGGTGTTCGGTCCGTTGCCTCCCTCGAGGTCCCCCCTGGCCCGGACCGCCCGGGCGCTAGTCCGGCTCCTCAAGCGATCCCTGCGAGGCCGTCATCATGTCCGGGGCATGTGGCCGGTGCCCGAGAGCGTCGAGGCGATGCTCGGCACCGTGGACCTTCCCGTGTACTTCCTGGCCAACGCCCCCGAGGAGCGCGAAATCTACCAGGTGGCCATGGAGCACCCCGGGCTGGTGGTGCTGGAGGACCTGTCTCTGGAACGGGTGATCCAGGTGCTGGTGCGGGCCCGGGACCCGATCGGGTTCGCCGGTCGTCGGGAGGCCGAGCGGCTGGCGACGCGGCTGGAGGGGAGCGGGCTCGACCCAGACGTGCCCTGGTCCGCGCAGGCCGTGCGCCGGGCCCGCGGCGTCGTCGTGCACTCGGACGGACATCGCGCCGCGCTGGAACGGATAGGCTGCCGGACCCCGGTGTTCGTGGCGTCCTCGCCCGCCGCTGGTGATCCGACGGGGTACGAGGAAGCCGTGGAGGGCACGCTCCGTCTGGTCCTGGACCCGGCGGAATGGACCCTGAGCCGGTGGACCGCCGCGCTCACGGGGGCCGGCGTCAACACCGATGGGTTGCGCGAGGGGTACGGGGTCCGGTACGCGGCGGCCTTGGAGGAGATCCGCACCTCACCCGCGGGCGCACCCTGATCGGGGTCCTCAGGAGGCGATGGCCGGCGGCATCGGCGAGATGTGCTCCGGCCATTCCGGGAAGTCCTCGGGGAAGTCCCATGGATCCCGGGTCAGCCCCCGGAGCTTCGGCCGGGGATCGGCCGGGCGAGGATCCTTCCGGAAGTCGAAGACGTGCTCGAAGTTGTGGACCTTCCGGTACCGGTCGGTCAGATAGGGCAGGCCCCAGTTGTCGGCGATGAAGCGGAGCGGGCTGGTGAAGTCCGACACGCCGTCGTCGATGTAGCCGCGCTTCGCGTACGGCGAGATCACCAGCATCGGGACCCGGAAGCCCAGGTCGATGTGGTCGAGCTTCGGCGGCACCACGTGGTCGTAGAAGCCGCCCCACTCGTCCCAGGTGATGAAGATGGCCGTCGAGTCCCACATGTCACCGCGCATGATCCCGTTGACCACGTCGGTGACCCAGTTGTGAGCGTGCCCCGTCGAGTAGGGCGGGTGGTCGGACAGCTGGAACCGGGGGGTGACCCAGGAGACCGACGGGAGGGCACCCGCCTCGATGTCGTCGAGGAGCCGGTCGACGGGGGCCTCCAGGATGTGCCTGTCCCACAGCTCGGTCCCGTACACGTTCTCCAGCGCCGAGTACGCCTGCCAGATGTATCCGGGCTGGTTGGGAGAGGCCCCGTACGAGGCCCAGTCGATGCTCCGCTCGGAGAGCTGCTCGCCCACCGTGGGGAAGGAGAAGCACGTGTCGTGCTTGGTGACCTGGCCGTTCTCGTCCTGCACCAGGACGTACACGTCGTCGCCCCAGGCGTCGCAGCCCCACGACTTGTACTGCTGGTTCCCCTCCCGGAGGACCCGGATGTTCTCCGGGTTGTCGATCGTCCCGCCGCCGGTCCCCGCGATCGAGTACAGGTGGTTCGGGAAGGACGGCCCCCGCTGGGACCCGAAGAAGTTGTCGCACAGGACGTTCTCCCGGGCCCAGTGGTAGTAGTTCGGGATGTCCTCCTCGGAGAACTGCGAGTAGCCGTAGAGCGGGCCGAACGCGCCGATGGCGAACCCGTCCATCTTGCCCCCCGCGAAGTCCTTGATCGCCGCGGCGTGGTCGTGGGGGAGGTCCCCGGGGAGCCAGTCGGGGCACGGGATCAGCGGCACCTCCCGCTCGAAGGACACGCCAACCGTCGTCCCGTTGGCGCCGGGGAACCGGCCGAACAGGTTGTCGAAGCTCCGGTTCTCCAGGATGAGGTAGACCACCCGCTTGATCGGCCACTGGGTGTCGACGTCCTCGGGCCGGACGCCCTGGGGGGAGCGCGGCGCGGCCCGGGCGCCCGGCCGTGGCGTGCACGAGGCCACCAAAAGGCCCGTGGCCGCCTGCGCGGAGAGCGCCAGGAACTCGCGACGGTCGATGGGGAGCGAGGGCATCGGTCGACTATCCTAAGCGAGCCGGTGGCGTTTCGACTGTTCCCCGCGATCGTGGTGCTGGCCGTGGCGCTCTCCGCGTGCTCGGGCGACGCTCCGGCCCCCGAGGCCACCCCGCCGCTGGCCGGGGCCGGGCCCGAGGAGGGCACGCCGCCCCCCGCTACCGGCAAGGAGCTCGTGGGGGAGTGCGTGAACGGATACACGGCGCCGGTGGCCGGCGACCCGGCGCGGACCGAGGCGCTGCGGGTGCTGGCCAGGGCCACCGATCGGCCCATGGGGCGGTTCGACGTCGTCGACATGCGGTACTTCGAGGGGCCGGAGTCCCCGCCGTCGGAGCGGGAGTATCTGCTCAGGGTGCGGCGGTGGTACGTGAAGGCCACCCTCCGGGGCGAGGAGTCGTTCGCCGGCCGGTTCCTGATCGAGAAGCGGTCGTTCGGGGGCGGGGTGGTCGCGGTGGCCCCGTTCGACACGGCCGGCATCAGGTCTCCGGACTGGGTCGGGTTCCTGCTGGTGGAGGGCGGTGAACCCGTGCCCTATCCGGGCCTCCCGGGGGAGTGGGCCGGCGATCCGTACGACTTCGTCACGGGCCGGGACCCCGAGACCAGCGAGGAGATCTTCGGGTTCCCCGGCCTCCCCCTCGAGGTGGCCGGCTGCCTC
>JBOGWD010000350.1:0-8643 GCA_050693275.1 Actinomycetota bacterium
CCGACACGGCCGACGTCGACGAATACGACCAGACCAAGGAACGCACCTCGATCACCCTCCACTACGTCCCCGGTGACCCCCTGCCCGGTGCCGAGGGCGGCTCGCTCGACGCCGGCGGCGGGTCCGGTGTCGCCCCGATGGGATCGGGTTCGATCGGGAGCGGGAGCATCCCCCCGTCGACCGACCTCACCGGGTCCGGGAACGATCTCCCGGCCACCTCGCCAGCCGCGCCAGAGGCCACGCCCGGCGCCCTCCCGGTGGCGGCGGTGACCCCAGAGCCCCGCGTGCCGTCCCTCGTATGGCTGTTGATCCCCCTCGGCCTCCTCGGACTGGCCGCGGTTCGCTCCGTGGTCCTCGAGCCCGTGGGCGGCCCCCGGCCGGATGGCGTCATCGAGGCCATCCGGAGGAGGAACGCGGAGCGGCGCGGAGCTCCGCTCCGCGTACCGGGCGACCCATTGACCGCCGCCGCGACCGCGCTGGTCGGGATCGGACGGCGGGTACGACGAGCGACCGGCGCGGCGGGCAGGGCCGTGGCCGCTGCGACCCGGTCGGTCCGGAGAAGCCGGTGAGGCGCACCGCTGTGCTCCTGGCGGCGCTGTCGCTGATGGTCGCGTCGTGCGGCCAGTACCCGGGGGTGCACGAGCAGGCCGTCCAGTCCGGCGAGATCCCGGCGGGCCCCGCGGGCTCCACCCTGGCCGAGGCCGGGTCCGTGCCCGGAACCGGTGCCGGTACCGGAGCCTGGGCAACCGGAGCCACGGGTTCGTTCGGAGGAACGGGCGTCGGAACGACTGGCGGCGGCACGACCGGAGGTGGTGGCGGTGGCGGAGCCGGGGGCGGCGGAGGCGCCACCTCCGCCGGCGGGACCACCACGGGGGTCACCCCCACCACGATCAAGATCGGGATCCATGCGCCGCTGACCGGCGCCGCCCCCCTCAAGTCGGAGTCGTTCAACACGGGAAAGGACCTGTACTGGCTGAGGGGAGCGGGCGGCAAGCCCGTCGAGATCCACGGCCGCAAGGTCCAGGTGGTGTTCCAGGACGATCAGTACAACCCCTCGCACGCCCGAGCCGTGTGCCAGCAGATGGCCGAGGAGCAGCAGGTCTTCATGCTGGTGGGAGGGGGCGGCACGGACCAGATCCAGGCCTGTGCCCAATACGCCGCCAGCAAGGGCATCCCCTACCTGTCCGCCGGCGTGACCGAGATCGGCCTGACCCAGCTCCCCAACTACTTCGCTTTCTCCATGAGCTATCCGGCCCAGGCCCCCCTCCTGGCCCAGTACGTCAAGCGGACCTTCACCACGGACGCCGCCAAGGTGGCAATGGTGGCCACGAACACCCCGAACTTCGACGACTCCGTGGCGGCGTTCCAGCAGGCCTTCCCTGGCGTCCAGGTGTTCCGCCCCGAGAAGAACGAGAGCGGCACCAGCATGGCCGGGAACCTGTGCACGGGTACTCTCAAGCGATACGACGTGGTGTTCCCGCTGACCGCCCCGACCTACTACCTGCAGATGGCAGGGGCGGCGCAGTGCAAGCCGCAGTACGTGGGGGTCGGGGTCACGATGGGGCTCGACACCGTGGCCCGGACCGGGTGTCAGGCCGGTCGCTCCACCGAGGGAGCCCGCTTCTTCTCCCCCGCCCCCGCGTTCGCCGATAGCAACCAGTTCGACCCAGCGTTCCGTCAGTCGGCCGGTTCCGGCGCGGACGACATCATGTGGCTCCTGTGGGCCTCCTCCAGGGCCCTCCACGAGGGGTTCCTCAAGGCCGGGCCGAGCCTCACCCGGGAGGGGTTCATCCAGACGATGAGCTCCGCCTCGATCAAGACGGGGATCCTCCCCGACCTCCAGTTCTCGCCCTCGGACCACTTCGGAGCGAGCCAGGTGCACGTCCTCCGCAACGTGTGCGCCGGATCCGGTGGGAACTACGTGACCGAGGCGGCTTTCAAGAGCTCGTTCTAGCCGGAGCGAGGAAGGAGCGGGAGGAGCGCGTGGCGCCAGAGCCGAGCGGACTCACGTTCCTGGTGATCGGGATCTTCCAGGGCGCAGTGTACGGGCTCCTCGCGGTCGGCCTGGTCCTCGTGTACAAGGGCGCCCGGGTCTTCAACTTCGCGCAGGGCGAGTTCGGCACCGTGGCCGCGTTCGTGACCTTCGCCCTCTTCCAGCAGGCCGGCCTTCCGTATGCCGTCGCCGTGGCCGGCGGCCTGGCCGCCGCGGTGGTGCTGGGACTGCTGGTGGAACGGCTGGTGATCCGTCCGCTGTTCGACGCGCCCCGCATCACGGTCCTGGTCGCCACAGTGGGAGTGGCGCTGCTGGTGGTCGCTGTGACGGTGCTCGTGGCCAAGCCCGAGCCTCGCGTCCTCGCGCCGGCCATCGAGGGCGACCCGGTGACGTTCGCCGGGCTGGCCATCATCCCCCAGCAGTTCCTGATCCTCGCGGTGCTGGCAGGCCTGGCCGGCGCGCTGGCCCTGTTCTTCTCGAAGACGAATCTCGGGCTGGCCGTGCTGGCCACCTCCCAGGACGTCCTGGCCACCCGGGTCGTGGGGATCAGCGTGCCGAGGATGTCCCGGTTCATCTGGGGCTTCGCCGCGCTGCTCGGTGGGATCGCCGGGGTCCTCCAGGCGCCGCTGACCATCTTCACCCCCGGGTTCATGACGACCACCACCCTGGTGCCGGCGTTCACGGCCGCCGTGCTCGGGGGGATGACCAGTCTCCCCGGAGCCTTCCTGGGCGGGCTCCTGGTGGGGGCCGCCCAGAACGTCGGCATCTTCTACCTCCAGCGTGCCGAGGTCCCGGGGGCCTCCGAGCTGACGGTGTTCGCCTTGCTCCTGCTGGTGCTGCTGGCACGGCCCCGCGGCCTCCTGGGGAAGGAGGCCTAGTGGCGGCGGCCTTCCGACCTCGCCGGGCCGGGATGGCGGCCCGGATCGTGGCCGCGTGCCTGCTCGTGGGAGCCGTCCTGTTCCTTCCCCTCGCGCTGGAGACGACCCAGGATCTGTGGATGGCCCTGGCCGCGATCTACGCGATCATCGGCCTGTCTGTGAACCTGATCACCGGCCACGCCGGACAGATCTCCCTGGGGCATCAGGCCTTCGTCGGCATCGGCGCGTTTATGGCCGCCTTCATCGTCCGAACCGTGGGGGGCTTCCAGACCGACCCCACCACGGGCCTGGTGATCGCCCCCGAGCTGGTCCCGACCTCCGACTTCTGGATCGGGCTGCTCCTGGCGGGGGTGACGGGAACGGCCATGGCCGCCTTCCTCGGCCTGGTGGCCCTGCGGATCCGCGGGCTGTATCTGGCCCTGATCACGCTGTCGTTCGGACTCATGGCGGAGACGACCATCTTCAACTGGCGGGCGTTCACCGGCGGCGGGGCCGGTGCCGCCGCCCCACGCCCGGCAGCCTTCGCCTCGAATCAGGCCTACGCCTACGTGTGCCTGGCGATCCTGGCCGTGTTCCTGTTCGTGGACTGGCGGCTGGTTCGCTCGCGGGCCGGCCGGGCCATGGTCGCCTCGCGGGCCAACGAGCGTGTGGCGGCGACCCTGGGCGTCAACGTCACGGCGTACAAGCTGCTGGCCTTCGCCTCGGCCGGTTTCCTGGCCGGCGTGGCAGGCGCCCTGTTCGGTCACTGGAACCAGGCCGTGCAGGCGCTCGACTTCGATCTGCGCACCGCGCTGGTGTGGGTGCTGATGGCCGTGGTGGGCGGTCTGGGGTCCCGGGCGGGCATCGTCGTGGGCTCCGCGTTCTTCGCCGTGTTTCCCCTGTACCTGTCCGCCTCGGCCGGAGGGGCCACCATCGAGATCCCGGGCCTCGGCGAGGTGCTGATCCAGACCCTGTCCCCCTTCCTGGGCGCCCTCCTGCTCCTCCTGACGATCACGCTGTATCCGGGGGGGATCGGGCAGCAGCTCCTGGCCCTGCGCCGATGGATGGCCGGCGGGCCTCTGGTCACCTCCCGACACGAGGCTCTCCGTCTGGCGGGGCTGCCGGCCCTGGTGGCCCTGGCGGCGGCGCTCCTCGTCACGGAGGGGGCCATCGGCGGCCGGCTGGCGGTCGCCGGCGTGGCCGCCGTGGCCGGAGGGGTCCTGGCCGCCCTGCTGCTCCTGGAATACCTCCGCCAGCTCGACCGATCCCGTGCGGCGAACGAGGGGGGCCCTGCCCACGCCGAGGACACCGTGACGGTCCCCGACCCCGATGGCGCCGGTCGCACCAGGGAGCATGCCGGAAGGACGGCGCCGTGACGACCGTCCTCGAGGTGAAAGATCTGGCCATCCGGTTCGGCGGCCTCCAGGCGCTCGATCGAGTGGACCTCGATGTGGGCGAGTGGGAGATCGTTGGATTGATCGGGCCCAACGGCGCCGGCAAGACCACGTTCTTCAACTGCCTCACGTCCATCCACCGCCCCGATCGAGGCACGGTCCGCTACCGAGGCCGGGACGTCACCGGTGCGCCCACACACCGGAAGGCGGCCATGGGCCTGGGGCGGACCTGGCAGAACCTGGGCGTGATCCCGTCGCTCACGGTGCTGGAGAACGTGATGACCGCCCAGCACGCCCACGTCCGGTACGGCGCGCTTTCGGGGATGCTGGGCGCTCCCCGCTCCTTCGCCGAGGAGGCCGAGCTCAGACTCAACGCCGAGGAGATCCTCGACTTCCTGGGGCTGCTTCCGTTCTCGGGCGAGCAGGTGGGCGGGCTGCCGTACGGCACCCAGAAGATGTGCGACCTGGCCATGGCCCTGGCCACGGACCCCGACGTGCTGCTCCTCGACGAGCCCTCCTCGGGCATGGGACCGGAGGAGGCCCACCATCTCGGGGAGACCATGCGCTTCCTCCGCAGCTCGCTCAACCTGACGATCCTCATGATCGAGCATCACGTTCCGTTGGTGGTCGAGGTGTGCGACTACGTGTACGTGCTCAACTTCGGGAAGCTCTTGGCGAAGGGCGAGCCCGCCGAGATCCAGCAGCACCCCGAGGTCGTGGCGGCCTACCTGGGAGGCGAGGCCCGTGGCGCTGCTTGAGCTGAGCGGCCTTCGAACCGGCTACGGGCACGTCCCGGTCCTCCACGGCGTGAACCTGACCGTCGAGGAGGGCGAGATCGCCGTGCTCCTCGGCCTCAACGGCGCGGGGAAGACCACGACCCTCCTGACCGTGGCCGGCCTCCTCCCCCGCTGGTCGGGCGAGATCGTCTACGACGGCCGGCGGTTCGGGGCCGAGGACGCCAGGCGCCTGGTTGCCCGCGGGCTGGTCCTGGTCCCGGAGGGTCGGCGGGTCTTCCCCGACCTCTCCGTTCAGAACAACCTTCGTCTGGGAGCGTGGGCCAAGCGGCGGGACGGTCGGCTGTTCCGCCGGAACCTGGACCGGGTCTTCGAGATCTTCCCCGTCCTGCGGGAGCGACGGGGCCAGCTGGCCGGAACGCTGTCCGGAGGCGAACAGCAGATGATGGTCATCGGCCGCGGGCTCATGGCCAACCCCCGACTCCTCCTTATCGACGAGGCGTCGTTGGGCCTCTCCCCGAAGCTCGCGGGTGAGGTGTTCGCCACCGTCCGTCGGATCAGCGACGAGGGCGTCACCGTGCTCATGGTCGAGCAGAACGCGGGCGTGCTCGAGATCGCCGGTCGTGCGTTCGTCATGCAAAAGGGCCGGATCGAGTACGAGGGCGGAGGACGGGATCTCCTCGACCGGGGGGAGCTGCGGGCCTCCTACCTGGGCGCTCCGGCCTAGGTCCCGTCGGGGCCGACGGCCGCGTCGGCGCGTCGACCGTCACCGCCCGGTCCGGGAGGCTCGCACACACGACATGGCGAGAGGCCGCTCAGGCGAGCGACATCCGCGGACACCTCGTCGAGATCGGCCTTGCCCTCGATCAGCCGGCAACCGAGCCGGTGGTAGGTCGACCGGCCGGCCAGGACCCTCGTCTCGGGCGAGGCGGCCATGGCCGGGGCGGAGACAGCCCTGCTCAGCGTGGTTCTGACCTGTCGCAGCTGGTCGGACAGCTTGACGCGCTCGTCGCGGATCTGGGACATGACCAGCAACGCCACCCCGACCAGGATCAGGCCGAGCCCTGTGGCCCCCCCCGACAGCAGGTAGGGGAACTGGCAATCGGGGCAGGCCACCTTGGCCATCCCGTTCCAGCCGAACCCGATGGCCGTGAACCCGGCCACGCAGAAGAACAACCCCAGGATGCGGCCATACCGAACCTGGCGGTCGTACCCCCGTCCGGCAGGGTCCCGAGTCGTCGAGTTCATGATCCTCTCGACGGTTCCTATTCGACGGCGGATGCCCGGTTCCCTGCCTGGCCCTTAGTCGCCGTCTTCGGGCAGCTTCTTCACCTCGCTGGCGACCACCTCCGTGATGGATCTCCCGCCTCCGCTCCCCTTGAAGAACCTGCGGACCAGATGCCCGCGCACCATCACCGCGTCGCCCCTGGTGAGGCGCTCGCAGCCCTTGCGTGGGGCTCGGTCCCAGGCCGCGACCGGGAGGGGGAGGACGCGCTTTCCGGCCTCGGGAACCTGGAGGCGAAGCCTGGCCACCGTATCGCCGGACGGCATCTCGGCGAACTCGGGGTCCGCGGAGAGCCGGCCGGCCAACACGACCACGTTGACCGTCACCATGCGCCACCTCCCTTCACGGATCGGACGCTACCACCCCCCACCGACACGGTCGGGGGGGCCTCGCGGCTACACTGCGCTCGTGACGGCGACGTTCGACGCGGCCGAGGGGATCCGAGGGATCGACACGGCGATGTTCGGCCGGCCGCGATTGACCTCCGCCTACCTGATCGAGGCACGTGAGCCGGCCCTGGTGGAAACCGGCCCGACAACGTCCGTGCAGTCGGTGCGAGACGGCCTGGCGGCGCTCGGCATCGGGGCCGAGGACCTCGCCCACATCGTGGTCACCCACATCCATCTCGATCACGCCGGTGGCGCCGGAGCCCTGGCACCGCACTTCCCTTCCGCGACCGTCTGGGTGCACGAGCGCGGGGCGCCCCATCTCGCCGAGCCCTCGCGCCTCGTGGCGAGCGCCGGCCGCATCTACGGGGAGCGTCGCCTCCTCGAGCTGTTCGGCCCCGTCCATCCCATCCCCGGCGATCGGCTCCGGGCCGTGCAGGACGGCGACACGCTCGACCTGGGGGACCGGCGCCTGGAAGTGCTCTACACCCCCGGGCACGCCGGCCACCACGTGGCCTTCCTCGAGTCGCGCACCCGAGGCGTCTTCGTCGGCGACGCTCTGGGGGTGTTCCTCCCCGACGTGGGCGTCCTCCGCCCGGCCACCCCCCCGCCGGAGTTCGATCTCGAACTGGCCGTGGCCAGCGTCGAACGGATCCGGGACGCCCACCCCTCGGCCATCCTGTTCAGCCACTTCGGCCCGAGCCCCGACGTGGCCGAGCTGTGCGAGCGGTCGATCGATCGACTCCGGCGGTGGACTGCGGCGGTCGAGGATGCCCTCCGAGAAGTGGATCGGCTCCCCGACGTCGTCCAGAGGCTCCGGAGCGCCACCGAGTCGCTGGACGTCCTCCCCGACCGGGACGACGACTCCCTGCGCTACGAGTTCCTCTCGAGCTACGAGATGAACGCGATGGGCCTGATCCGGTACCTCGAAGAGCTGCGCCGGGCCCCATCCCGCGGGTAGCGGCGATCAGGACAGGGCGGAGAGCCGCTCGGCCGCATCGAAGGCGTCCGGGTCGTGGCGCACGACCTGTTGGAACGCCCTGGTGGCCTCACGGGCCCGGCCGGCCCGCTCCAGGACGTCTCCGATCACGTACCACACCCGGAGGTCGTGCGGTCGAGCCGCCTCGGCCCCTGGCTCGAACCGCCGGAGCAGCGTGAGGGCCTCCTCGTATCGGCCCAGGTCGGCCAGGGCCGACCCACCCACTACGGCCGCCTCGGCCCGGGCCTCCGCACTCATCCGCGCGTCCAGGGCCTCCCGGACCAACGGGAGGGCCTTCTCCGGAGCACCGAGTGCCCGATGAGAGTCCGCGATCAGATGGTTCTGATCGGGACGCCCGGTCATCCGGCGGTAGGCCTGGAGCTCCCGGAGCGCCTCCCGGTACCGCCCCCGTCGGTACAGCGCGATGCCCAGGACCTCACGAACCGCTCCCGACCGGCCGGCCAGCACCTTCGCCTCCCGGGCCGCCCGGATGGCGTCCCTGAGCCGGTCCCGGTCGAGGGCCGCCACTGCCTCCTCGAGCAGCGTCACGGCACGGTTCCCTCGCCCACCGGCGGCGGCCCGGACGTCCTCCACCACCTCGCGAGGAAGGGGCGCGGTGGGTGTGGGGCGGCGGCCCCGTCGCCGCGTCCCACCCGCCGGCTTGCGCGCCGAGCGATCCACGGTGAGAACGTACCCCGAAACGCGTCGAGGCCCCCCGAAGGGGGCCTCGAGCCAAGAATGTCTCGGCGGCGACCTACTCTCCCACCCCGTCTCCAGGGCAGTACCATCGGCGCTGGAGGGCTTAACTTCCGGGTTCGGAATGGGACCGGGTGTCTCCCCTCCGCAATAGCCACCGAAACCCTGTGAGGGTGCGAGTCCCGGGCTGGGACCCCGGAACTCCATAGCGAGCGCGAGCGAGCCAAGTCCTCGGCCTATTAGTACCGGTCGGCTGAACACGTTGCCGTGCGTGCACCTCCGGCCTATCAACCTCGTAGTCTGCGAGGGGCCTTACCCG
>JBOGWD010000351.1:0-1097 GCA_050693275.1 Actinomycetota bacterium
GAGGTCGCCCGCATCCTGGGCAAGCGCGAGGGGGCCGTGAAGACCCTCCAGCGCAGGGCCCTGGCCTCCCTGGCCCGGCTCCTCGAGCGGGAGGGCGTTTCCTGATGCGCCCCCCGATCGATTACCACGGTGAGATGGACCGAGTGGATCCCCGCCTGGTCGACGCGGCCCTCGAGGGTCGCGAGACCGGAGAGCCCGCCCTCGACCGGGCCGCGCAGCTCGTGGCCGATCTCCGCCGTGTCCTCCTCGAGGAGCCCCTGCCTGAGGCGGCGGCCGGGCACCTCGAGGCCATGAGCGCCGCGGCCGGGGACGAGGCGCGGGGGTCCACCCCGGTCCTCTCCCGGCGTCGGGCCGCCCGGCGCCGGCGGCTGGCCAGCATGCCGCTGGCCGCGGTCCTGGTCCTGGGAGCGGGGCTGGCCTGGGGGGCCGTCACCCTCCCCGATCAGGCCTCGGACGTGGCCGAGGAGGCCGTGGCCGCGGCCCAGGAGCGGGCGAACGGGGGTGCGGAGACCGAGGATGCCGAGACGGAGGACGAGGGGACCGAGGGCGCTACCCACGGTCAAGAGGTCTCCGAGGTGGCCCAGGACGACTCCCTCCAGGGCTGCGAGAAGGGCATGGCGGTGTCAGAGGTGGCCAGCTCGAAGGGGAACAAGCAGGGCCCCAAGCAGGATCCGTGCGCGAAGGGCGATCAGGCCGGAGGCGAGGGGCAGGCCCGCGGACAGGAGGCTTCGGCCAAGGGCAAGCAGACCGCGGAGGATGCCAAGGCCAAGGGCACCGGCGGCGGCGGTCCTCCCGAAGATGCCGGCTCACCCCAGGAGGCCGGTCCGCCCGAGGGCGCCGGCACTCAGGGCAAGGGCAAGAGCTAGCTCCGGTTGAGGCGCCACGCCACGGGGAGCAGTCCCCCGGCGATCAGGAGCTTCAGCGTGTCCCCGATCACGAACGGATAAAGCCCGAGCTCCAGCGCCTCGAGGCCGGACACGCCGATGGACGCGGCCAGCCACGGCACTCCCACCAGGAAGATGACGATGTTCCCCAGGAGCATGACGCCCAGCGACGATCCGAGGTTCCGGTCCCACCCTCGGTTGGCCAGCCACCCG
>JBOGWD010000352.1:0-1830 GCA_050693275.1 Actinomycetota bacterium
CCATCTGCCCCTGGAGCTGCTCCCCCGCCGCGATGAGGACCTCGATCCGTTCCGCGTCCTCGGCGATCACGGCCTCGGTCAGCGCGGTCTGGTTGGCCAGGGTCTGCCGCTGGAGCTCGATGAGCTGGGCCCCCAGGTCGACGGCCCGCCGGCAGGCCCGGCGCTGGCGTCGGGCGGCGTTCCCCCCTCCGCCCTGCCCTCCACCGCCACCGTCGCCCGGCTCCACCTGCTCCGGTGGAGGAGCCTGATCCGGGGCGGTCGACTGGCCGATGAAGTAGCCGGGCACGAAGCCCACGAGCAGGACGACCACGGCCGCCACGATCAGCCCCCCGGGGATGCCGGAGCCGGCCCGCCGGAGCGTGGCGTACCCGCCCGGAGGCGGCGGCGGGGTGGGCTCGTCCGGATCGATCGGCTCGGTCAGGTTGGAGCCGGACTCGGCCGGCTCCGTGGGAGGGAGCTCCGACGTGCCGTCCCCCGGCGCGCTGGAATCACGGTCACTCATGAGACATCGACCCCGATGGTGCCTGTGATGGCGCCGTTTGTCTACCCGGGCGGCTGCGCCGGGCCGCCTCTAGCCCGCCTCCGCCGCGTCGGCCTCGGCCTTGGTGGCGTGGACGGTCCCCGGCGCGTGCTCCGGGGGCGCGTAGATCGTGGCCAGCCGCAGCGGCCCCTCCCCCGTGTTGACGAAGTTGTGGCGGGTCCCGGCCTTCACGAACACGAGGTCGTTCGGCCCGACCGGCTTCCGCTCACCGTCGAGGATCGCGTCGGCGGCGCCGTCCACGAAGATCAGGATCTGGTCGACGTGGTCGTGCACCTCCTCGCCGATCTCGCCGCCCGCCGGGATCGTCATGACCACCAGCTGGCTGTGCGTGCAGGTCTCCACCTCACGTCGGAACGAGTCGTTGGCCAGGGCGATCTCTCGAAGATCGAACTTGGTTCCCATGGTCCCCTCCTCGTCGGACCTGCCAGACGAACGTCAGGTCCGATCGACCACGACCATAAGGGGCCGGCCGCGAGCGGGGAGCCGCTATTCCGGGAGGCGCCTGGCCTGCTCGGCGGTGAGCTTGGTGGTTGAGGAGGCCAGACGGAGTCCGACCATCCCGATCCGGCCGGCGACCCAGGTGCCGTCGTCGAGGATCTCGACCTTCAGCCCGCCGTCCTCCGCCTCGATGACCCGCAAGATGAGCCCGCCTTCGGTGCGGTAGATGGGGACAGCCATAGACATAGTTTACGCCACTTTACGCGTCACGGCCGGGTCCTCTATCGTTTCAGGGCGGGACGCGCATTTCGGACAAAGCCGTGCCCGGGGCCATGGGTCACGCGGACGACTCGCGTGGGTTCCTCGGCCACCAGCCCGAGGGTTCGGGGCTCCTCCCCCGGCGGGATCACCAACGTCGCCCCGGGGACCAGGTCCTCATCCTCGCCCTCGACCCGTACCCGGCCCTCCCGGACGCTGGCCAGCCCGCCCTCGCCCTCGGCCGGCTCGATGCTCAGCGAGGCTCCGGCGTCCAGTCGTGAGTCCGTGAACAGCCTGATGTCGCCGCTCACCCGGAGCGCGGAGCGGGGCCCAACCATCTCCTTGGTGACGACGCCGGGAGCCTCGTCGTAGCGCGGGGCGTCGGCGTCCCGCAGCACGTTGAACGCGGCCTCGGCCGGGACCGGATCGGTGCTGTACACGAGGATGTACGCACGGGTGTCGACGTCACCGTGGTTCCACTCGGAGTGCATCATCCCCCGGCGCCCCTCGGTGAACTGGCCGACGTCGCCCGTGTCCATGTGGCCCTGGATGCCGTTGAGCGCGTCGTCGTGGTCGAGCTGGCCCTCCTCGAT
>JBOGWD010000353.1:0-4398 GCA_050693275.1 Actinomycetota bacterium
GAGCGTGATGACCATGCGGAAGGAGTGGAGTGCCCGAAGTCAGCGTCGTGCTCGGGATGGAGGATCCCGCGTTCCAGGAAGAGGTTCTGCACTTCCTCGACCGGACGCCGTTCTTGAGAGTGGTGGGGGCCGCAGGGGACGCTCCCGGTCTGGCCCGAGAGGTCCGCGACCACCGACCCGACGCGGCCGTGGTCTCGCCAGGCCTGTTGGCAGGAGGCTACGTCGACGGCGCCACCGTCCTCGTCGTCGCGGCGCGCGAGACCACCTCCGGCTTGCGGGCGGCCCTGCGGGCCGGCGCCCGCGGCTTCTACCTGTGGCCCGATGAACGTGAGGCGATGGCCCGCGACGCGGAGCGGGCGGCGCGACCTCGGCCCCAGGAACGGCCGTCACCGGGCCGCGTCGTCGCGGTCTTCGGCCCTCGGGGCGGCGCGGGCGTGACGTTCGTGGCCACCAACCTCGCGGCTGCCTGTGCGGACCGGGGGACCGACACGGTCCTGGCCGACCTCGACCCCTTCTTCGGGGACGTCGCCGCCGCACTCGGGATCGATGACGGAGCCGTTCCAACGATCGCAGAGCTCGTCCCGCTCGTCGACGAGCTGTCCGGGGAGCACCTCGACCGGGTTCTGCATCCGCATCCACGCGGCTTTCGGGTCCTCCTCGCGCCGAACCGCCCCCTGACCGACGGTCTCGACCCGCAGGTGGTGTCGGCGTCGATCCGAGCCCTTCGAGCTCGCCACGAGGCCGTGCTGCTTCATGTCCCACGGGCGCTCGACGGGTCGACCCGAGTGGCACTGGAGGAGGCCGACCTCGTGCTGATCGTGATCACGCTGGACGTGCTGGCGCTTCGCGACGCTCGTCGGGCGCTCGACGTGCTGAAGGCATCGGGCCTCGAGGGTCGGTGCCGGCTGATCGTCAACCGTGTCGGTCGGGGTGAGATCGTGCCCGAGGACGCCGAACGCGTGCTCGGGCTCCGTCCGGCCCTGCTGATCAAGGAGGACCGGGCCGTACGGCGCGCCCAGGATCGAGGCGAGCTCGTCTCGGGTCGCTCGACGCCCGCGGCGCGACGGGTGGCCGCGCTTTCTCGGAGCCTGCTCGACGATCGGGGGGAAGCCGACCGATGACCGTCCAGTGGCATCCGGCGGGACGTGGTGGTCGCCTGAAGGCGTCGGTCGCCGAGCGGGTCAGGGAGCGGATCGACCCCATCGGCCTGGCCGAGGCAACCGGGGCGGAGCGGCGGCTCAGGGTCCGCGAGGAGGTCCTGGGCGTTCTCCGGGAGCACCGCGTCGTCCTCCCGGCCCGGGAGCTGACGGGTCTGGTGAACGAGGTGTCAGACGAGGTCGTGGGGCTCGGGGCCATCGAGGGGCTCCTCCGGGATCCCGAGGTCACCGAGGTGATGGTGAACGGGCCCGACGACGTCTTCGTGGAGCGGAAGGGGCGGATCGAGAGGGTGGAGACCGGCTTGTTCGAGGGGGAGGAGGCCGTCCTTCATCTGATCGAGCGGATCATTGGACCGCTGGGTCTCCGGGTCGACGAGTCGTCACCCTATGTGGACGCGCGATTGCCGGACGGCTCGCGGTTCCACGCGATCCTGCCGCCCCTTTCGCTCTGCGGTCCAGCGGTCACCGTGCGCAAGTTCGGGGTTGTCCCGCTGTCGCCCTCGGACCTGGTGAGACTCGGCGCCGCCTCCGCAGAGATGATCGACCTGCTCGGTGCGTGCGTCCGCGAACGCGCGAATCTCGTCGTCTCGGGCGGCGCCTCGTCGGGGAAGACGACGCTGCTCGGCGCGCTCTCCTCTTTCATTCCTGCCGGTGAGCGCATCATCACCATCGAGGATGCTGCGGAGCTCCGGCTGCACCAACCTCACGTGGTCCGGCTCGAGGCCCGCCCTCCGAACGTCGAGGGAACCGGAGCGGTGACGGTTCGAGATCTCGTCCGGAACGCGCTTCGGATGCGGCCCGACAGGATCGTCGTGGGGGAGGTCCGGGGTGGCGAGACGCTGGACATGCTTCAGGCCATGAACACCGGTCACGAGGGGTCGATGTCCACGGCGCACGCGAATTCGCCCCAGGATCTAGTGGCCCGCTTGGAGACGATGGCCCTCATGTCCGATGTCGACCTGCCCGTCAGTCATGTGCGAGAGCAGATCGCCTCAACGGTCGACCTCGTCGTCCACACGGCCCGTCTCCTCGGCGGGCGGCGCATCGTATCCAGAGTGACCTCGGTGGAGGGGCTCTCCGGTGGACGCCCGGTTCTGCACGACGTGTACTGGTTCGATCGAGGCACCGGGTTTAGTGCCACGGGCCACCGTCCGCAGACTCATCGCTCGCTCCTCCCCGTGGCGCCGGAGGACGACGGCCGGGTCCCCGACGGCGCGCTCGTGGGGGGCCGGCCGTGACTGTCGGCGTGATCCTCGGCCTGGCCGTGGCCGTGTGCGGCTGGCTGGCCTCGTCGGCGCTCGCGGCCGCACGTGACGCCCGCATCCGGGCCAGGCTCGGCGCATCGGGGGAGCGGCGCCCATCACCGAGGATCACCAGCGGACTGTCGCGACTCGCGTCGAGACGCGGGTGGCCGGGCCGCCCCGAGACTTATGCCCTGTCCCTGATCTGCTCGGCAATCGCCGGCCTGGTGGCGGGGACGCGCCTCGCCGGACCGGTTGGTGGGCTGGCAGGGCTGGCAGCCGGACCGATCGTCATCGAGGGATGGCTGTCCCGTCGGAGGCTCGCCGCGAGCACGGCCGCTGAGGGACAGCTCCGCGAGACGGTCCTGGCGCTCGCGGCGGGCGTCCGGGCCGGGCTGTCGGTGCGGCTCGCCCTGGAGGAGGCCGCCAGGGGTGCCGAGCCCCCGCTCGCCCCCGCGCTGCACGAGGCTCTTCGGGACATGGCCGCGGGCCGTTCCATCGACGCGGCGCTCGAGCGACTCGCGGGAGACCTGGATCTGCCGGATGCTCGTCTCCTGGTGACCGCCCTGGCCGTTCACCGCCGGACCGGCGGTCACCTCCCCGTCCTCCTGGATGAGCTGGCGGACGTGATCGGCCAGCGCCTGGAGGCCCGTCGTCGAACCCGGGCTCTCACCGCTCAAGGACGCGCGTCCGGGGTCGTCCTCGCCGCCCTCCCCGTCGCCTTCGTCGCCCTCCTCTCGGGGACCGGCGGGGACGGCCTCGGCGCGTTCTACCGGTCGCGGCTCGGAGCAGGGCTCCTCCTTTCGGGCCTCCTTCTCGAGATCCTGGGCTTCGCCTGGATCCGCAGGATCATCAGCTCTGCGGAGACTTCCCGGTGAGCTGGGTCGTTCCCGCCGGGTTCGTCGGCGCCGGCTGGCTCCTGATGCTGGGACTGGTCGCCGGTCGCGATCGACGCCTCCTCGCTCGGGTGGCCTGGCCGGCCGCAGGCAGTCCCTCTCCGATCGCCCGGCTCGGCCGGCGTGTGGGCAGGGGCCGGCTCCGGACGGCCATGGTTCGCCGACTCGAAGCGGCGGAGACTCCCCCGGAGGAGGCCGACCGGATGCTGGGCCTCAAGGCCTTCGGCGCGCTCGCCGGAGCCTTGGTTGGGCTTTCCACCTGGGGGCGGGGTCCCGCTCTTGCATCGGCGTCCGCCGTCCTTCTCGCCGGAGCAGGTTTCGTCCTTCCCGACCTTCGCCTCGCACGCCGGATCCGAGCCGTACGCGAGCAGGCCTCGGCGTCCGTGGCCGATCTCCTGGACCTCATCGCGGTGTCGGTGACGGCCGGTCTCACCCCTCGGTTGGCCCTCGAGCGGGCCCCGGACCTCGTGCACGGGCCTCTCGGCCGCGAGCTGGCTCGGACTCGAAACGAGACATCCATGGGTGCGCCGTGGCGCGTAGCTCTGCGGGGGACTGCGACCCGGACGGGTCTCTCCGAGATCCGACGCCTGGCGGTGACCCTCGAACGGAGTCAGAGATTGGGCGTCCCCGTCGCGGGCCGGCTCCGGGAGTTGGCCCGAGAGGTCCGGGCCGAACGTGCCGCCCGTCGAGAGGAGCGGGCCCGCCGAGCCCCGGTGGCGATGCTCTTCCCTCTCGTGTTCCTGATCCTCCCCGCATTCGTCCTCGCTGCGCTGGTGCCCGCACTGCTGGTCGCCACGCGCGGCCTGCCGTGAAGGAGGCGTGATGCGAATCGCGGCGTTCCTGCAGTCCAGACTGGCCTCGGATCGAGGCCAGACAACCGCCGAGTACGCGCTGGTCATCCTGGCGGCCGCGGCGATCGCCGTGGTCCTGATCGCGTGGGCTCGGTCGTCGGGGAAGCTGCCCGCCTTCTTCGACTCCATCATCGATCGGATCGTCGGCGAGAGTCAGTAGACGGCCGGTGCGCGCCCGCTCTTCTGACGGCAGCGCCGCCGTCGAGCTGGCGCTGGTCTTGCCGCTGGCGCTGTTGGCCGCGCTGGCGCTTCT
>JBOGWD010000354.1:0-4273 GCA_050693275.1 Actinomycetota bacterium
CCCTTCCATCCCCGGCATGGACCGTACCGTTCCCGTCACCCACCAGGGTGAGGTGTTGGGCGCGATCGCGGTGGCCATGCCGCGTTCCGAGTCACTGGCGCCGACGGGGGAAAAGCTGCTCGGGGACTTGGCGTCGCAAGCGGGTCTGGTGCTCCGCAATGTCCGCCTGATCGAAGAGCTCCGGGCGTCCCGCCAGCGACTGGTGGCCGCGCAGGACGAGGAGCGCCGGCGCCTCGAGCGGAACATCCACGACGGGGCCCAGCAGCAGCTCGTGGCCCTGTCGGTCAAGCTCAGGCTGGCGGAGACCCTCGCCGACCGCGACCCCAGCAAGGCCAGGGCCCTGATCGAGGAGGTTCGCGGCGGGACCCAGGAGGCGCTCGACGACCTTCGTGACCTGGCCCGGGGGATCTACCCGCCGCTCCTGGCCGACCAGGGGCTGGCCGCGGCCCTGGAGGCCCAGGCCCGGAAGGCGGCGATGCCGGTCGAGGTGGAGTCCGATGGCGTGGGTCGCTACCCACAGGAGGCCGAGGCCGCCGCGTACTTCTGCGTCCTCGAGGCCCTCCAGAACGTGGCCAAGTACGCCGAGGCCTCACGCGTCACCCTCAGGCTCCGAGCCGAGGACGGCAACCTCGTCTTTGCGGTCGAGGACGATGGCCGAGGCTTCGACCCGGCCACAACGCCCCATGGCGCGGGTCTCCAGAACATGGCCGACCGCCTGGAGGCCCTGGATGGCTCCGTGGAGGTCCGCTCGACGCCCGGCCAGGGGACCACGGTCACGGGACGGATCCCGGTGGAGCGGTGAGCCGGTCGGTGGCATCTCGCCTGGCATGGTCTTGGTGGGCTGCGTCCATGTGCGCGCTCGTGGCAGGCGTCGTCGTCGGCCTGATCGCCGGGCTTCGGGAGGGAGACTGGGTCTTCCTGATCCTGCTTCCGCTGTTGGTTCTGGCCTTCCTCACCGTCGGGGCGCTGATCGCGGCACGCCATCCACGCAACGGCATCGGGTGGGTGTTCCTGACCACCGGTCTGCTGTGGTCCCTTTCCTCACTGGGATCGGGCATCGCCTCCTACGCGGATGCCGGGAGGATCGCGTTGTCCGACTGGGTCCGGACGGCCGATTGGTTCGGGGCGTGGACGTTCGTCCCAGGCATCTACCTCCCGGTGACGTTCCTCTTCCTGCTCTTCCCCGACGGACGTCTGCCCTCGAGACGGTGGCTTCCGGTGGCCTGGATCGTCGGGATCGCGATCCTGTTGCTGACCATCGGCACGGCGTTGCGGCCGGGGCCGATGGAGGACGCGATCGTCCTCCGAACGAACCCATTCGGGGTTGGAACCGTGGGGTTCTGGGAGATCGTGGGAGGCGCATCGTGGGGCCTGACCTTCGCCGGCATCGTGGCCTCCGTCGTCGCGCTCGTGGTTCGTCTGCGGCGTTCGTCCGGGAGGGAGCGGGAACAGCTCAAGTGGCTAGGGTACGCCAGCGTCGTGGTGATCCTCGTGTTCGTGTTTGCGTCGATGGGATTCTTCCTCTTCCCCAACTCCCCAGCCGCCAGCCTCGTCTTCCAGGCGATCATCCTGGCCGGGCTCCTGTCGGTGCCGCTCGCCGCGGGGATCGCCATCCTCCGACACCGCCTCTACGACATCGACGTCGTCATCAGGAAGACCGTCGTCTTCGGGATCCTCGCAGTCCTGCTCACGGCGGTGTTCCTGGTCGTGGCAGGGGCCTTCGGCGGGATGCTGGCCGGGACCGAGAGGGGAGGTTCGGGCGGGGCGACGATCGCACTGGCGGCCGCCTTCGCGGTGGGGGCCCTGACGGTGCCGATGTGGCGCCTCTCGCGCCGGATCGCCGATCGGGTCGTGTTCGGGGGGCGGGCCACACCGTACGAGGTCTTGACGGGTTTCGCCAAACGGATGGCGCACGGCTATTCGACCGACGACGTGCTACCGCAGATGGCCACTGTGCTCGGAGCGGCCACCGGGGCCGAGCAGGCGGTCGTGTGGCTGCGGGTCGGCGGCGAGCTCCGGCCCTCCGGGGCCTGGCCGGCCGAAACGGTGCCGAGGTCCCCTCTGGCGCTTCCCGGAGATGCGCTCCCGGCCTTCCCCGCCAGCGAGCGCGCGGTCGAGGTGCGCCACCGGGGCGAACTGCTCGGGGCCCTGAGCGTAGGGATGCCGGCCAGCGACCCGATGAACCCGTCGAAGGAGAAGCTCGTCCGTGACCTCGCCCAGCAGGGAGGCTTGGTTCTTCGGAACGTCCGATTGATCGAGGAGCTCCGGGCCTCCCGCCAACGGCTGGTCGCCGCGCAGGATCACGAACGACGGCGCCTCGAGCGCGACATCCACGACGGCGCCCAGCAACAGCTCGTGGCCTTGTCCGTGAAGATGCGGCTTCTGAAGATGCTCAGCGGCAAGGATCCGGCGAAGGCTGGCGAGCTCATCGATCAGCTCCAGGCCGCCACCCAGGACGCGCTCGATGACCTCCGGGACCTGGCCCGGGGGATCTACCCGCCGCTGCTTGCCGACAAAGGGCTTGCCGAGGCTCTCGAGGCCCAGGCTCGCAAGGCGGCGATTCCTGTGGAGGTGGTTCCTGACGGCCTCGGCCGGTACTCGCAGGAGGCCGAGGCCACGGCGTACTTCTGTGTCCTGGAGTCCCTCCAGAACGTGGCCAAGTACGCGGACGCCTCCAGCGTCGTCGTCCGAATCGCTGAGGAGGAGGGGAACCTGGTCTTCTCGGTCTCAGACAACGGGAGGGGCTTCGAGGTGGACTCCACGCCGAAAGGGGCCGGGCTTCAGAACATGTCCGACCGGGCGGAGGCGCTGGGCGGAACGATCGAAGTGTCGTCGACCCCTGGGTCAGGTACCACGATCACGGGACGGATCCCGGTCTCAGACCTCGAGGAACGGTCGGTCGCGAAGCAGCCGGACGCCGACCAGCAGGACCCAGATCGGGAGCACGGCCAGGAGGGGGAAGAGGATCGCGATCAGCGGCTCCACGTCGAGCACCCGACTGGCTGATCCGACGAACAGGGCCACGCCGAACACCACCGCCGCGATGCCCAGCGCCGGCGCGCCGCTGCGACGCATGGCCAGCCCGGTGACCAGGAGCCAGAGGCCCAAGGGGATCGCCTCCAGCGTCTGCCACAGGCCGTGCTGGACCGCCTCGGTGAACGTCGTGAAGGTCGTGACCGCGGCAGCGTCTCCCTCGGCCGCGGAGGTAATCAGGGGCGGTGACACCACGGCGAGCGTGACCGCTCCCATCGCGCCGATCAGCACGTACGCCAGACCGGCGGCCGTGGCGAGATCGAGCTCGGCGCGCCGACCCGGCGGTGCCAGCTCCCGGCGGAGTGCCAGCATCATCGGCGCCAGCAGCAGGTAGAACCCCAGCATGTCGGCGAGGTAGCCCCACCGGAGCAGCTCCGCCCGGTCGGGCCCGACCCGTACCAGGAGCCCGGGCTCGTTGACGAGGTCGAGGAGGCCGAACTCGTCCAGCAGGGGCCACGCCGCGGCCATCAGGAGGGCGCCGGTGGCAAGGCCAATGGCGGAAGCGGCGATGGCGCTCCAGCCCGCGGCGCGCCTCACCCCACCCGGTCCTGGACCTCGCGGAGCCGCTCCACCACGCCCTCCAGGATGGCCACGGCCATGGGATTCTTGATCAGGAACGGCTTGAAGTACATGGCCTCGAACACGAGGCACTGCGTGGGCTCGATAGCCGTCACGGTTGCCGACCGCGGCCTCCGCCCGAGGAGGGACATCTCGCCGATGAACTCGCCGGGTCCCAGCTCACGGCCCTTCCCGCCGGCCTCCACGGTGGCCCGCCCCGAGAGGATGACGAACAGCGTCTGGCCCTGGCTGTCCTTGGCGATGATCGTCTCGCCGGCGTCGAAGGTCCGGCGCTCGCCGATCCGGACCACCCGCTCGAGGTCCTCGGGGGTGAGGTCCTCGAAGAAGGGAACGCTGCGCAGGCGCTCGGCCTCGGGTCGCGCTTCGTCCTCGCTCACTCCGCACCGCCTCCTCGAGCCATGCGCCATGCCTCGGACAGCCGGTCGGGCTCGAACTCGGACTTGGGGATGTACGCAGCGGCTCCAGCCTCGGCTGCCCGGGGAGCGTATTCCTCCGTCTCGTAGGTGGACAGCATAAGCACGACCATCCGACCGAAAGATTCCGACAGGATGCGCCGGGTGGCCTCCAGGCCGTCGATCCCGGGCAGGTTCACGTCCATGAGGACCAGGTCCGGGCCCAGCCCGCGGGCCGCATCGACGGCGGCCTCGCCGGTCTCGGCCTC
>JBOGWD010000355.1:0-8310 GCA_050693275.1 Actinomycetota bacterium
CCGAGCAGTGGGACGGCGCCGCCCCGGAGGCGGACTACCTGTGCGCCGGCCCGGTGTGGGAGACGCCCACGAAGCCGGGGCGCCCGGCGGCGGGGCTCGAGTCCCTGCGATACGCGGCCGCCGGCGGCGAGGAACGACCGTGGTTCGCCATCGGGGGCATCACGACCGAGAACGTGGATCAGGTCGTCGACGCCGGGGCGACCAGGATCGTCGTGGTCCGCGCCGTGACCGAGGCCTCCGATCCGTCCGCCGCCGTGCGGGCGCTGCTCCACCGCCTCGCTAGCGCAGCCAGGTCTTGACCATCACCTTGACGAAGTTCCAGCCGTACTTGAACGGCCGGGGCTTCTTCGTCTCGCCGCTGGCCCGGGCCCGGACCGTGATGGGTACCTCTCGGATCCGGGCCCGATGGCGGAGCGCCTCGATGATGACCTCGCTGGTCCAGAACTGGTCCTGGCGGAGGATTAGCTTGCTGAGCGTCTCGGCGCCGATGGCCCGGTAGCCGTTGGAGACGTCGGTGATGCGCGTCCCGGTCATCACCGTGGCCAGGCGAGAGAGGATCAGCACGCCGAGGTGGCGGACCCGGCTCTCCTTCTCGAAGCTCCCCAGCACGCGGGAGCCCTGGACCATGTCGGCCTCGTCCCGGAGGATCGGCTCGAGGAGCAGCGGGAGCTCCGCGGGGTCATGCTGCCCGTCGGCGTCCAGCGAGGCCACCGCGACCGCGTCGAGTCGCAGGCCGAGCTCGTAGCCGACCCGGACGGCCTGCCCGCCGCCGCGGCGGATCGGGAGGCGGGCCACCAGCGCGCCGGCCCGGCGGGCCGCCGCTTCGGTCCCGTCCTCGCTGGCGTCGTCCACGACCAGGGGCACGATGGGGTGTCCGTCGACCTTCTCCGGCATCGCCCCGAGCACGGTCCCGATGTTGTCGGCCTCGTTGTGGGCGGGGAGGACGACCACCACCCTGTCGCCGGCCGGGAGCGACTCGACCTCTTCCCTGGGAAGCGAGTGGGTCCCCATCCACTCCATCAGGAGCTGGAAGTCCCGGCGCACCACGTCGGTCTCGGTGGTGTTGTGCAGGATCAGGAGGAGGAGCACCACGTTGCCGAAGAGGAGCACGGCCAGCAGCCGCCGCCCACCGCCGCGACGGAAGTTGAACACGTCGAAGAGGGGGTCGAACAGCCCCGGAACGACCGCCAGCAGGCCCAGCCCCACCGCCAGCGCGATCGAGATGATCAGGTTGAGCCTGGTAATCCGCCGCCGGCGGAACCGGACGA
This sequence comes from Actinomycetota bacterium, assembly GCA_050693275.1. Taxonomy (GTDB): domain Bacteria; phylum Actinomycetota; class UBA4738; order UBA4738; family CALAEC01; genus CALAEC01. The sequence continues at coordinate 1,269 of JBOGWD010000355.1, forward strand.
TCGCGGAGACCAGGAGCACCGCCGCGAACGCCCCGCCGAGGATGCGGAGGGCGATCACGCTATGGTGACGCTGGCAGGGGCTCGCGCGGCCGCCACCGGATGCGGGGGAGGATCCGATCGACGATGACCCGATCCCTGTACCGCTCGATGGCCGCGAACATCGACTCGATCAGGGTCTCCGAGAGGAAGCGCGGCTCCAGCCCGAGGTCGAGCAGTTTGGTGTGGGCCGCGCCGTAGTAGTGCTCCTGGGCCTCGACCCGGGGATCCTCGATGGTCCGGACCTCGACGTCCAGGCCGTACTCCCGCCCGGTCCTGGCCACCAGCTCGGCCAGCTCCGTGATCGAGAACTGCTCGGTGAACTGGTTGAAGACCCGGTACTGGCCCGGAGAAGGCGGGTTGGTGGTGGCCAGCTCGACGCACCGGATCGTGTCGAGGATGTTCAGGTACCCGCGGGTCTGCCCCCCCTTCCCGTACACGGTGAGCGGGTGGCCGATGACAGCCTGGAGGCAGAACCGGTTCAGGGCGGTGCCGAACACGTCGTCGTAGTCGAACCTGGTCAGCAGCCGCTCGTCGCGCTGGGTGTCCTCGGTGTGGATGCCGTACACCACGCCCTGGTTGAGATCGGTGGCCCGGACCTCCCAGATCCGGCAGGCGAGCTGGATGTTCACGGAGTCGTGGACCTTGGAGGCGTGATAGAAGGAGCCCGGCTGCTTCGGGTAGGGAAGCGTGTCGGAGCGGCCCTTGTGGTGGATCTCGATGAACCCCTCCTCGATGTCGATGTTCGGCGTCCCGTACTCGCCCATCGTCCCGAGCTTCACGAGATGGGAGTCGGGGGCCAGGTCCCGCATGGCGAACAGGACGTTGAGCGTCCCGATCACGTTGTTGTACTCGGTGAACACGGCGTGCTCGCGAGAGGCCATCGAGTAGGGGGCCGATGGCATCTCACCGTAGTGGACGATCGCCTCGGGGCCGAACCCGCGGAACACCGTGTCGACGACCGAGGGGTCGCACAGGTCGCCCATGGTCACGCCCACCTCGCGGCCGGAGATCTCCCTCCACGCCGCCACCCTCGCCGCCAGGTTCGTCCCGATGGGCGTGAGGGAATCGGTGCCGTTCTCGCGGTGAGCGCGACGCCGCAGCTCGTTGTCGATGAGGTGGACCCGGTGCCCTCGGCGCGACAGGTGCATGGCCGTAGGCCAGCCGAGATACCCGTCACCACCCAGGATCAGGACGCGCATGAGAGCTTCCTCCGGTCGTCGAACGCCATATTCTAGGGCACCCGTGACCCCCCCTCGTCCGGCCCGAACAACGGTGCGGCGGCGCCGACTCGCCGCGCTGGTCGTGTGGGCGGCCGTGGCCGCGGCCTGCACGGCCTCTTCCTCCGCGCCGGGGCCGCCCCCGGGCGCACCGGGCGTCCGGGAGATGGCCCGGAGCCTCGGGAGCGACGTGGTGCGGAGCCTGGTCAGGGGCTACGTGCCCGGTCGATCGGGCGAGATCCTGCTGGTACCCGAGCCGTGGACCGTGGTGGGGCGATGGGGGCGGGCCATCCATGGGCCCGGCGACCCCCGTACCAGTCACGCCACGCCGTGGGCGTACCACCAGCGCGTCCCCATCGTCCTGTACGGCCCGGCGTACATGCGTGCCGCGGGGCGGCCGGATCGGCCGGTCGACGTGACCGACATCGCTCCAACCCTGGCCGAGGTGATCGGCTCGGACTTCGATCCGCCCGACGGCTCGGTGCTGGGCGAGGCCCTCCGGCCCGACCGTCTCCCCGCGCCGCCTCGGGTGGTGGTGATGGTGGCCCTCGACGGGGGCGGATGGAACGTGCTGGAGCGCTGGCCCGACGAGTGGCCGGTGCTTCGGCGCCTGGCCGTCGAGGGGACCACCTATCGGAACGCCACGGTCGGGTCGGCCCCTCCGCTCACCGCCCCGATCCACGCCAACATGGGCACCGGTGCGTACCCCCGCACCCACGGGCTGCCGGAGATCGTGGGACGTCTCCCGGACGGCTCGATCGAGGAGGTCTACCTGTCGGAGGGGGACCCGAGCCTCCTGGAGTCTGAGACGCTTGCGGACCGGTGGGACCGGGAGTGGGGCGAGCGGGCCTGGGCCGGCCTGCTCGGGTTCGAGACGTGGCACCTGGGGATGCTGGGGCACGGCGCCCAGCTCGAGGGCGGCGACCGCGACGTGGCCGTGCTGTGGGAGCGGGACGACCTCGAGTTCTGGGTGAACGAGGACTTCTATGCGCTGCCCGAGTACCTCCCCGGCGTGGAGGTCCTGGGGGAGCGGCTCCGCGAGCTGGACCGGGCCGACGGCGCCATCGACGGGCGCTGGCAGGGCCACGACCTGCGCGACCCCGCCATCATCCCGGGGACCCCGGCGTTCGTGGAGTATCAGGGCCGGGCGCTCCTGGAGATGGTGGCGCGGGAGCCGATCGGACGGGACGAGATCACCGACCTCCTCTTCGTCGAGCTGAAGGCGGCGGACTTCGGCGGTCACGTCTGGAACATGGACGGGCAGGAGACGGCGGCGGTCCTCCGGGCCGAGGACCGGGTGGTCGGTGACCTCCTCGAGGCGGTCGAGGACCGGGTGGGGCCGGGCGGCTACGTCGTGGTCGTCACCGCCGACCACGGCCAGACGCCCAACCCCCTGTCCACCGGTGGCCTCCGGGTGGACCGGGACGAGGTGGGCCGGGACGTCGATCGCTACTTCGGCCACCCGATCGTGCAGGAGGACTCTCCCGACGACATCTATCTCGACCTGGAGCGGATGCGCGAGGCCGGGATCACCCTGGAGGACGTGGCCCGCTACCTGGGCGACTACCGGTACCGCGACGGCGCGGCGCCGGGCACCGACCTGTCCGATGTGCCGGAGGCCGTCCTGGACCGCCGGGTGTTCGCCGCCGCGCTCCCCGGTCCGTTCGTGGAGCGCCTCACGGCCTCGGAGGTCGCGGCGCTGGGTCCCGGGATCTTCCCCGAGGGCAACCTGACCACGCCGCCGATCCTCGAGTCGCTCGGCTAGACGTTGAGGTAGGGATCCTGGGGCTGGGGGATGGGCCGGACCGCGGAGGCGTCCACCACGACCTCGCGTCCCACCGGGTAGAAGGTCCCCGATACCCGGACCCACTGGTCCTCCTCGAACCTGCCCGGTGGCGCCCCCACCACCCGCACCTGGACGCTCAGCGCGTCGGCCACGCAGCACGAGACGATGAACCGGGTCAGGACGAACTCGTCGGCCGGAGAGCCCTCCCGCAGGGTGACGATGCCGTCGAACGTCACCCGGCTGCCCGCCCGCTCGACCAGGGCCCGCCGGGCCTGGTCCGACCACACCCCCGCCGCGACCGCCGCCAGCGTGACGCGGTCGCCGGGCTCGATGGCCGCCGCGCCGGCGAAGCCCGCGCTGAGCGACCGGCGCGAGGCGGCGTACGAGCCCAGCGCGGTGGGCGGGAGCGCCAGGACGATGGCCGCGGGGAGGACGATGAACCCCACGGTCCAGCTGGTCCGGGCGGACAGGCGCTCGGGACGTGGGGCCCGCAGCGTGGCCAGTCGACCGGCGGCGGCCACCGTGAGCACGATGGCGCCGGTGGGGACGACCCACGCCGTCCGGGACGACAGGTACAGGGAGGTCCGACCGGAGATCAACAGGAACCAGAAGACCCCGGCCCACGCCGCCAGCGCTCCGGCCGTGGCCACCCGGAGGGGGCTCACCGAGCGCGTGAGGTCCCCGGTCATCCGAAGGCCACCTGGACCCACAGCGCCCCGGCCAGGGTGACGGCGAAGACCACGACGACGACGGTCCTGACGAAACCGCGGCCGAACGTCCCGGCGTACAGCGCCGCCAGCTTCGCGTCGATCATCGGGCCGGCCACCAGGAACGCCAGCTGCGAGGCCATCCCGAACTGCACGAACGAGGCCCCCACGAACGCGTCGGACTCCGAGCAGAGCGAGAGCGCCGCGGCCAGGACCATCAGCGCCAGCACGTCCAGGACAGGGGTGGCGGCCACCGAGCCGATCACGTCCTGCGGCAGGAAGGTCTGGAGGGCCGCGGCCACGGCCGCGCCGATCACCAGGTACCGGGCCAGCAGCGTGAAGTCGTCCGCCAGCTGGCCGAAGTAGCGGGGCCACCGCCCCTCGTCCCCGTCGTCGTGTTGGTGCTCCGAGGGGCCCCGTCCCGGGCGCAGGAGCTCGCCGCGTGTCTTCGACCCGATCACCCAGCCCACCGCCATGGCCACGACCAGGCCGAGGACGGCCCGGCCGATCAGCATCGGCCACATGACGTCCCGTCCCCGGTAGGCGATGGCCGTGGCCGCCAGCACCACCGGGTTCAGGATCGGGGCGGCCAGCATGAACGTGACCGCCGCGGCCGGGGTGAGGCCCTTGAGCAGGAGGCGTCTGGCCACGGGGACCGAGCCGCACTCACAGACAGGGAAGGCGAACCCGCCCAGCCCGGCCACCGGCATCTGGAGACCACGGGGGAGCCGGGCCAGCCGCGTGAAGACGCTCGAGGGGACGAACACCTCGATGAGGGCGGACACGGCGGCACCGAGCAGGATGAAGGGGAGCGCCTCCACCAGGAGAGACCCGAAGACCAGCAGGAAGGTACGGGCCGCGCCGATCCCGGCCCCGCTGAGGATCCTGGCCAGGAGCGCCGCGCCGGCCAGCGTCGCCAGCACCAGCAGGGGGGTCAGCCACACCCGCGTGCGCCGGCGAACCTCGAGGGCCTCGGCGACGGCCATCAGCAGTACCGGGCGAACGTCACGGCGATCTGGGGGAACACGTCGTCGAACAGGCTACCGCCGCCCGGCCCCTCGAGCCGGCGGGCGGCCCGGATCACCCCGTCGTCGGTGACGCCCTCGACCTGCATGGCCTCCTGGTCCAGGAAGAGGCCGCCGACGGCCGTGGCCTCCACCACGTCGCCCAGATCGGCCTCCAGCGTCGCCTCGACCTGCCTGGCCGTGACCCCTTCGGCGGATCCGCGATCGGCGCTGCCCGTCGCCGTGATCACGACGGCCAGCCGCCCCCGCGAGGCCTCCGCGGCGGCCTCGGCCATCGAGCCGAGGGCGCGGTCCAGAGCCGGGACCGGGCCCTGCATGGCCACCGCCAGCAGGTCCGGCACCCCGTCGCCGCCGTAGCCCTCCGACAGCAGCCCCTCCACCGCAGCCACCTGCCGGCGCGGGCCTCGGGAAAGGACGTGGTCGTCGCGGTCGCTCTCGATGTACCAGGTCCCGCCGATCAGGCCCCGGTCCCATATCTGCGTCCCGACCAGCCCGATCCTGGCTTCCTGGTCGTTGAGCTCGTCCAGGTCGTCTCCGAGCGCCGCGATCACCGAGAAGGGCGCCCGGGGCCCCCACGCGGTGACCGCCCGCCCCCGGTCGTTCCGAAGCACCGCCCCGGTGATCCCGTGGTCCCGGGGGAGCCCGCCGGTCCCGATGGTGGCCTCGACGGCCGCGGGGTCCACCGGGAGCGACCCGACCCGGGCGTCCAGGGTGCCGCCTCCCCCCGCCATGGCGCCCCGGAGGTTGGGCCAGGCGTCCGGTCGGGCCTCCAGGTCGGCGCTCCCCACGCCCTTCCAGACCACCAGGAGGACCAGGCGAGGCCGAGTGGTGCCGGCCACACCGGGGATGGCCCGGCCCGACCGGACCCCGGGGTGGGGACGGTCGAGCCGGATGATCTCGGCGATGGTGGGGGCCACGGCATCGAGGGTGGTCCCCTCGGGGATGTCCGGCCTCACGGGCGCGCCGGTTCCGGCGAAGGCCAGGGGGACCCGATCGGCGCGGCGAAGGCCGGTAGCCGGCCAGGGCGCCGGGAGGGCCCCGATGCCCTCGGCGCCGCGCACGGGCGACTCCCCGGCCACGGCCAGGACGTGGGGGCCGCGGCCGTCCCGGAACCCGGCCGCCACGAGGTCCCTGGTCGCTTGGGGGAGGGAACAGAACGGCACCCGGGTGGTCGCCCCGGCGTCCATGGAGCAGGACCGGCCCACGCAGAGCAGGCGGAGAGCCACGGCCGGGGCGGCCAGGCCGAGGGCGACCAGGACCAGCACGAACAGGCGCCGGTGGGAGGGCATCGCATCGAATCCTCCCACGGCCTCGCCGCCCCGGTCGTGTACCATCCGGCCCCGAGTTGCCAGACGCTCCCTCTCTCCCCGCGCGCCTGGCCTGGGCGCTGCTTGCCGCGGCCACGGTGGCCTCGGCCTGCACCGGGGAGCCGGGTCCCCCCTCGGGTCCGCCGCAGGGCGCCCCGACCGTGCGGGAGATGGCCGAGGACCTCGGCGCCGATGTGGTCACCGCGTTGATGCGCGGCTATCACCCGGCCACGTCCACCGATGTCGCCTTCGTCCCGATGCCCGGGAACACCGTGGTCCGGTGGAGCGGCGAGGGGCTGGGCACGGACCTGGCCGATCCGAGGACCACGCACCCGACGCCCTGGGACTACCACCAGCGCGTCCCGATCGTGCTGTACGGCCCCGGGCGGATCGCCCCGGGCCGGTCCGAGTCGCCCGTCGACATCACGGCCATCCCCCGGACGCTGGGGCCGCTGGCCGGCTCGGGCTTCGGCGGCGGTCGGCTCCTCCTCGGTCCGGGAGAGGTCACCGGGGGAAGCCCGCCCAGGGCCCTGGTGGTGGTCGCCTACGACGGCGGCGGCTGGAACCTGCTGGAGCGGTGGCCGGACGCGTGGCCATTCCTGCGCCGGATCATGGATCGCGGCCTCGTCCACACGAACGCCACGATCGGCTCGGCCCCGGCGGTGACCACGGCGATCCACGCCAACCTCGGAACCGGGGTCTATCCGAGCCGGCACGGCGTGGCCGAGATCACCGGTCGTCTGCCGGACGGGTCGGTCGGGGACCTGTTCTTCGCGGAGGAGGCCGACCCCCGGCTGCTCCGGCAGGACACCTTCGGGGACGCCTGGGACCGGAAGAACGGGAACCGGCCCTGGGTGGGGATGATCGGCTACGAGGCCTGGCACCTGGGGATGATGAGCCGGGGGACCCGGGCCCCCGGCGGCGACCGCGACGTGGCGGTGCTGTGGGAGGACGAGCCCGG
>JBOGWD010000356.1:0-7495 GCA_050693275.1 Actinomycetota bacterium
GGCTCTGTGCGGTAACGGCGTAGATCCCCTGGCGAGCGAGATCGGCCTGCCGCTGGAGTCGGATCAGCTCATCCGCCTGGCGGTTCATGGCCCCGATGACCCCGATGCTCACGAGGCCCATGGCCAAGAGCAGGACGGCGATGATGAGGAACCCCACCAGGAGCTTTGTGTGGAGGGTGGCCCGGATCCTGGCGACGAAGTCGACCGCAGGCCGGATGAGCGGGGGGAGATGCTCCGGGTCTCCCCGGGATGCTGGGCTCCGGGGCTGCGGCTCCCCATCGGGCTGGTTCTTCGCCAAGACCTCTCCCTCCCACTAGCCACTGGGTTTGATCGCCGACGTGCACGAACAGCGTGGCTGCCGGGCCGGGTATCGGCGACTATCCGTTGCGGCGAGCCCTGATTCTCCGCCCACTTCGTGAGCAGGTCAAATGAAGTCGCCCATGCAGGCAGGAGCAGCGGGGTGGGCTTGCCGACCGAGCTGATAGAGTGCCGCCGGTCGTGGACTGGCGGATCGAACTCGTGGCGATTCCCGTCTCGGACGTGGACCGCGCGAAGGCCTTCTACACCGAGAAGGCCGGCTTCAACGCCGACCACGACCACCGGGTCGGCGATGACATCCGCTTCGTCCAGCTCACGCCTTCCGGGTCGGCCTGCTCGATCGTCCTGGGGACCGGGATCGTGGAGATGCCGCCCGGCTCCGTCCAGGGCATGCAGATGGTGGTCTCGGACATCCACGCAGCGCGCGCGGAGCTCGTCGAGCGCGGCGTCGATGTCAGCGATGTCCGGGAATTCCCCTGGGGCTCCTTCGTCTTCTTCAGCGATCCGGACGGCAACGGCTGGGCCGTCCAGCAGCTGCCCGCTCGCGACTAACCGGTCCCCCGTCCGGAGCGGTCCGTCACTGATCGGGGCCCCAGATCCACGGCTCCAGGTCCACGCCGAGCCCGTCGGCGATCCGATTCACGTACGCGTAGTACGCGGTGACCTCGGCGATGTGCAGGACGTCGGCGTCGGAGAAGCCGACACGGCGGAAGGCCTCGACATCCTTCCGGTGCATCGCGGCCGGGGTGCGGGTCAGCTTCTCCGCGTAGTCGAGCATGGCCCGGCGCATCGGCTCGAGCTCGGCGGTTCGGTGGTCGGCCTCGATCCGCTCGGCGAGCGCGTCGTCCTTCAGCAGCCGGCGCAGACCGCGCCGGTGATGGGTGATTCAGTAGTGGCACTCGTTGATGACGCTGACGACCAGGGCGATCATCTCCCGCTCGACCTTCCGGAGCGTGGGGGTCCCCGTCATCACCTCGCGGTACAGCTCGTGGTGGGTCCGGAGCCCTTCGGGGTGGAGGGAGTGGATCCGGAGGATCGTGTCGACCCGACCGTAGTCCGGATCGACCAACCGCTCGTACAGCTCCCGGAGCCTGCCGGACGCCTCCGGCTCGTCGGTGATGTCGATCCAGGCCACGTGGCTCCTTCTCTCACCGGACAGTCGCGGGTCGTGGGGAGTGTACGGGTCGATGTCCGGCTACAGGCGGATCAGCGGCGCGAGGAGCACGAAGCGGAGACTCCCGCCGAGGCCGGCGAACGTGCCGAACATCACCAGGCACGAGGCCAGGTAGGCCATGTTTCGCAGGAAGAGCTGCCGCTGCGCCTCGCGCCCCGAGTCCTCCTCGAGGTGCCAGAAGTCGTGGACGTACAGGGCCGTGAGGACCACGAACACGCCCAGCATGAGGGCACCGACATCCGGCCATACCCCGACCGCGACCGAGAGGGCGCCGGCCAGCAGCCAGAGCCCTGCCGGCCATCCCGCCAGGACCGGGACGGGGATCCTGCCCCTACTCCGCACTCCCTCCACGAAGCCCCGCGATCCCCTGAGGTGGCCGTAGCCGAAGTAGGCGCAGTAGGCCGGGAACAGCACCCGGCCGGCCAGCACGAAGGCGCCGGCTGCTTCGCTCACTCAACCCCCGACCGTCACCGACGTCCGGTCGTGTACATACTTTTGTATGGTAGCCTCCTTGGGGTAAGTAAGCGAGTCGGTCCGAGACAGGAGGGAGCGGATGATCTTCCCGGAGCTGGCAGAGCAGACGGAATGGGGCCTCCTGGCCCTGCGGATCGCCGTGGGCGTGATCTTCATCGTCCACGGATGGCCGAAGATCACCGGGGCCCGGGGCATGGCCGCCATGATGGGCGGCGGCGAAGCCAAGCCGCTCATGGTGGGCATGCTGACCATCCAGGGCTTGGTGGAGGCGGGCGGCGGGATCCTGCTGATCCTGGGCGTGCTGACCCAGCTCGTGGCCCTGGCCTTCATGATCATCATGGTCGGGGCCATCTTCCTGAAGGTCACCCGGTTCAAGACCGGGTTCATGGCGCAGCAGGCGACGGGATGGGAGTTCGACCTCGTCCTCCTGGCGGCGGCCCTGCTCCTGTTCTTCAGCGGTCCCGGGGATATCGCCATCCAGAGCTGAGGGGCGGCCCTGGCCAGGAACGACCGCCGACGTGGCGCCGGAGGCCCCCGCGGGACCTGCTTCGAGCTCCTCGGCAAGAAGTGGACCGCCCTGCTCGTCCGGGCGCTCCTGGAGGGTCCCCGGAGGTTCACGGAGCTGTTGGATGCGGCACCCGGCCTCCGGGACCGGGTGCTGTCCCAGCGGTTGAAGGAGCTGGAGGCAGCGGGGATCGTGACGCGGTCCCAGTACCTGGAGGTGCCTCCCCGCGTCGAGTACGAGCTCACCGAGCGCGGTCGTGAGCTCCGACCGGTGATCGAGGAGATGGAGCGGTGGGGGCGTGGAGAGGGCCCCGCGAAGCGTCCCCGGCGGGGCCGGAAGGTCCCCGGACCTTCGGCGTCGTATTAGACAGCGACGATCCCCGAGCGCCCGGAGGTAGGCATGGCTCACCGACGCGTCCTGGTCGTTCTCGCTGTCTCGCTGTCGGCCGGTGTCCTCGTCGGGCCGGTTCCGTGGGCGGGGGCGATCGTGGAGATCCCGGCCCGGGTGACCGTGGTCAGCCCTCCGGTGTCAGAGGTGAGCTTCGGCGGGATCGACTACGGCAGGAGCACGGCCCCCAAAGACGACCGGATCATCACGACCACGTGGCGGGTGATCGAGGAGACCGGCAACTGCTGCGAGACCTACCTGACCACGACGCCGGGCGGGCGGCTGCTGGACTTCGGGGGCCGATACGTCCACTACACGGACGACCGGGGTCTCTCGTGGCGGCGGGTCGAGCCTCTGGTTCCGCTGCTCAATGGCGAGGGCGCCATCGTGGCGGCGCCGGGGGGCGACGTCCTCGGCGTCGAGTGGGACCCGTACTCGGGCGACCATCTCCAGTTCTTCAAGTTCGAGGCCGACACCCAGCAGTGGCTGTACACCGAGATGCCGGTCCATCAACCCTTCTACGACCGCGAGTGGATCGCCGTCCTGCCGGGGCCCGTGACGATCGACGGGGAGACCCACGAGTACGTCTCGTTCGTGAAGGGAGGGGTTCCCAAGGAGCCCTGGTTCTACAGCACCGACGGCCTGAACTACACGGAGATCACCAGCAAGGACCTCGATCGGTTCCTGTCCGGGTCCTCGGTCCAGGGGCCGTTGCCGACCGTCCCCGACCCGGACAACGATTGGGTGCAGCCGAACACGAACGGCGGGATGACCCAGCTCGGCGCCGGTGAGCTGCTGGCCTCGCCCGACTTCCTGGCGGGGTGGTCACTGCTGGACGGCGACGCCTTTTCCTGGTCCTCGTACGTCCTCCCCGACGGAACGGAGCCGGAGGGGATCCTCCAGGTCGACTCGGCGGGAGCCGTGCACAACGTGGTCACCTCGGACGATCGAACCTCGTTCGAGTACCGGGTCTCCGCCGACGGCGGGGCGACCTGGAAGACCATCGCGGTGGAGCTCCCCGCGAACCACTCGATCAACGAGATCGACTTCCGGGCGAACCGGTCCGCCGGCGTGGCCGCAGTGGCCATGCGGGCACACGACGCGGTGAGCGGGACCGACCAGGACCTCGTGTACAAGCTCGACATCTCGCGAGCAGCTCCCAGGGTCGTGCGTCGCTACGACGTAGGCCTGGGTGATACGGCCGCCGTGGCCGGGGTGGGCAACCCGGTGCGCTTCGACTTCGAGTCGGTGACGATCTTCCCGGACGGCCGACTGGCCGTCTCGTTCCTCGACTCGACCACGACCATGCATCACCCGGTGCACGGCACGGAGGGGCCGGCGCCGGCTATCGCCGTGGAGGGCACCACCACCCGGGGCGGGAAGGTTCCGGCGCCGCCCGATGAGATCCCGCCGGTCCTGGGCGAGCCGTACGCATCGTTCTCGTTCGATGTCGACGCCGAGAGCTGGACGGCCGGCGGCGTCCCGACGTGGTCCCGGGGGGCGCCCGGCACGACGACGGGGACGGACGACCCGGCCACGGCCAGCTTCGGGATCGAGGGACCGACGCAGTACGTCGACAACATGGACGCCACCCTGACCTCCCCGCCGATCGCCACGGACGCGGGGCATGCCGTGATCGAGCTGTGGCTGAAGGCGGACGTCGAGGACGGCTTCGACTTCGTGCACGTCGAGTGGAGCCCGGACGGATCGAACTGGGTCCCGATCTCCCGATTCACCGGCCGGAGCGAGGGCTATCCGGCGTGGACCAAGGTCACGGTGGGGTTCGACTCGCCGGGCGGTGACGTGCAGGTCCGGTTCCGGTTCGCCTCGGATGCCCTATGCTCCGGCGTCAACCCCGCCTGCGGGACGCTGTACACGGGCGCGCGTGTGGACGAGGTGGTGGTGGGGCGCCAGGCCACCGGGTGATTGCCGGTACCCCAGGCGGGTACATATCGAGCGAAGCTGAGGAAGGAGGGCTCGATATGTATATCGGCATCGGACTCGGAACGCTGATCCTCATCATCGTCCTGATCGCGCTCCTCACCTAACGGCGCGGAGCCACGCCGCGGGCCGCCGGTCGATCCGGCGGCCCGTTCGCAATCCGGTCACACGCCCACGTCGCGGCGATCGAATGCGAGGAGAGCGAATGCGGCCAGGAACACCGCGAGCACCACGAGGAACGCGGCGTGGGCCGGGTCGACGCCGTTCCGGAGTGGCTCCGCGGCATCGTAGTAGTAGAAGGGGGACAGCCCCTGGATCCGCTCGATCGGCTCGGACACCGGCGCGTACGCGTCCACCAGGTACATGACGAACGCCACGGCCACGGTGATCCCGAGTGCCGTTCCCCGACGACCGGTGAGGGCTCCGATGAGGAGGGCCAGGGCCCCGAACGTCAGGGCGATCAGCACCAGCATGAGGGTCGCTCCTCCCAGGCGACCCGCGCTCACCGGGAGGCCGACCGGCACGGCCAGTGCCGCCAGCGAGGCCCACAGCACCACGCCCAGGACGCCCGCGGAGACGGCCAGGGCGGCGAGCTTCTCGGCCACGATCCGCCATCGGGCGATCGGTCTGGCCAGCACGAGCTCCAGGGTTCCTTCCCGCTCCTCACCGGCGATGGTGCGGGAGCCGAAGCCGATCGTGAAGACCAGGAACAGCAGGGGTCCGAGGAACGAGAACAGGCGCCCCGCCAGGTACCCCTCCGGCGAGGTCAGGTCGAGCTCCCCGCCGGCGAAGGCGCGAAGGGCGGCCGGGAGGTCCTCGACCAGCCGGTTGAGCTCCTCCCCACTCTCCTCGATCGTCGGCCAGAAGCCTACGGTTGTCAGGGCGAGGAAGACGATCCCCACGGCCCACCAGACCATGGAGCGTCGTCGATCGCGGAGGGTCTTCAGGAAGACGTTACGGAGCATCCTCTTCTCCGTAGTAGGCCAGGAAGATCTCCTCGAGGCTGGGCTCGTGGCTGACGACGTTGACGACCTCGAACCGCGCCGCCGCCTTGATCACGGCATCGAGTTCGCCCACCACCGTGCACCGGACCACGGAATCCTGGGTGGTCACGTCCTGGACGCCGGCGAGGCCGGCGAATGCCTCGGGGGGCACCGGGCCGGAGAAATGGATCTCCAGGCGACGCAGCGCCCGGGACTTGAGGGCCCCGATCTCTTCGACGGCGGCCAATCTTCCTTCACGGATGATGCCGACGCGGTGACAGAGCGCCTCGACCTCGGGGAGGATGTGCGAGGACAGGAAGACCGTGCGGCCCTCGGCGACGGCCTCGCCGACCAGCCGGTGGAACTCGTGCTGGACGAGGGGATCGAGGCCGGCGGTCGGCTCGTCGAGGATCAGCAGCTCCGGCCGGTGCATGAACGCCTGGATGACCCCGATCTTCTGCTTGTTGCCCGAGGACAGCTCGCCGATCCGCCGGTCCAGGTCGGCCCCGAGGCCCCGGGCCAGCCGCTCCACCTCGCTCCAGTCGAGGCCGCCCCGGATGTTCCCCAGGAACCGGAGGAGGTCATCGGAACGCATGTGCTCGTACAGGCGGAGCTCCCCCGGCAGGTAGCCGACGCGACGTCGGATGTCAAGTCCGGCCTCCCCGATGTCCAGGCCGAAAATCCACGCGGCGCCGCCCGTGGGGCGGATGAAGTCCATGAGGGTACGGATCGTGGTGGTCTTCCCGGCGCCGTTGGGGCCGAGGAAGCCGAACACCTCGCCCCGATGCACCTCGAACGTCACGTCGAGGATGCCCCGGTTCTTCCCGTAGGACTTCGTGAGGCCCTGGGCCTGGATGACGGCGTCCCTCGCCACCTCGGCTTCAGGGTACCCGGCTCGGGTTCCGGGCTGGGGCCTCGCGGGTACGCTGGTCATCGGTGAAGAAGTCGGAGGTCGATCGAGCCGAGCGCGCCCTCGAGGGGCTGGATGCCGAGGAGGCCCGTCGGCGGCTGGACCGGTACGGGCGGAACGAGCTGCCCCCGGCGCCCCGAGAAGGCCTGGGGACGCGGCTGCTGCGGCAGCTCCGCGAGCCGATGGCCGTGCTGCTCCTGGTCGCGGCGGCCGTGTCCGGGTTCGGCCTGGGGGAGCGGCTCGACGCGGCCGTCATCGCCGCGATCGTGGTCCTCAACGCGATCATCGGTCTGGTCCAGGAGGGGCGGGCGGCCCAGGCCCTGGAGTCGCTGCGCTCGATAGAGACGCCCACCGCCCGGGTCGTTCGCGACGGCCGACAGCAGGTCGTGCCGTCCCCGGAGGTCGTCCCGGGCGACGTGGTGCTGCTGGCCGCGGGGGACCGTGTCCCCGCCGACCTCGAACTGGCGGAGGGCCAGTCGCTGGAGATCGACGAGTCGGTGCTGACCGGGGAATCGCTCCCCGTCACCAAGGAGGCCGGCCGCCGGGAGGTCCCCGAGGCCCCCCTGGCGGAGCAGGTCGGCCGGGCCTTCGCCGGCACGCTGGTCACGCGGGGAACGGGTCGAGGGAGCGTGCGATCCACGGGCTCGGGGACCGCGATGGGAACGATCGCGGAGCACCTGCGGGGTCCGCAGCCGCGGACGCCGCTCCAGGTCGAGCTCGGGGCGCTGACCGCCCGGCTCGGGGTGATCGCCACGGTGGTGGCGGCGCTCGTGTTCGGCCTCATCGTCCTTCGGACCGGGACG
>JBOGWD010000357.1:0-1576 GCA_050693275.1 Actinomycetota bacterium
GACCCGGTCTCCGCCGAGGTCGTCCGGCGGACTCTCTCGGAGCGGGACGAGCAGGACGCGTTCGCCCTGGACGAGATCACCGAGGGGATCGCCGCCGCCCCCGCCGCCGCCGACCGGATCGCCGCCTACGCCCGCCGGGTCATCGGGGAGGCCCTGACCCAGACGCGTCGGGCCCTCGACGAGACCGACGCCGTCCGCACGCTCCTCGAGGGCGAGGAGGGGGAGAAGCGGCTCCTGCTCGACATGCTCGAGCGGCATCGCCGCCGCCTGGATCGCCTGGGCATCGAGCCTGTGGACTGAGGCGCTGCCCGGGGGAATGGGGGCGGGCGGCGCCGTGGACGCCGCCCGCCAGGTCGACCCCTCTCCCCACCCCGGGAGGTCGCCTGGGGGTCCCGGGGCCGGGGAAGCAGGTCGGCCACATCATGCGGAACCCGCCCCGCCGGCGCGGTGACGAGCGTCACATCGCCGAGGTGCCGTGCGGCACGCCGCCGAGCCCCCGGCCGGGCGGTACAGTGACCGGCGTGAAGCCGGAGCCGGTTCGCGACCTCGACTGGGACCCCAAGCGGGCCCGGGAGATGGGGGAGGCGGCGCTCGACATCTGGCAGGAGCTCCTGGAGCGGCTCCGGGACCTGCCCGTCAGCCGGTACGAGGGCGTGGACGCCGTCCGGGAGGCCGTCTCGCTCGACGTCCCCGAGGAGCCCATGCCCGTCGACGACCTCGTCGGGTACCTCCGCGAGGTGGTCCTGGAGCGCTCCATGTACACGGGCCACCCGGGGTTCATGGCCTACATCACCGGCTCGGGGACCATCCCGGGCGCGGTGGCCGACCTCGTGGCGGCCGGGCTCAACGCCAACCTGGGCGGGTGGCGGCTGTCGCCGGCGGCCTCGGAGATCGAGAACCACCTCACGCGGTGGTTCGCCGGGCGGTTCGGCCTGCCTGAGGGATCGGGCGGCATCCTGGTCTCCGGCGGGGCCATGGCCTGCTACGTCGGGCTGAAGCTGGCCCGGGACCGGAAGGCGGGATGGGACGTCCGGTCGGATGGATTGCTGGCCGGGCCCCCGCTCCGGATCTACGCATCCGAGGAGACCCACAGCGTCAACTACAGGGCCGCCGACATGATGGGCCTCGGCCGCGACGCCGTCCGGTCCCTCCCGGTCGACGAAGGGTTCCGGCTCCGGGTCGACGCGCTCCGCCAGGCAGTGGAGCGCGATCTGGCCGAGGGCCTCCGGCCCATCGCCGTGGTCAGCTCGGCCGGGACCGTGGCCACCGGGGCCATCGACCCCCTCGAGGAGATCGCCGACGTGGCCGCCCAGCACGACCTGTGGTTCCACGTGGACGGTGCCTACGGAGGGCCCGGCGTGCTGGCCGAGGAGCTCCGTCCCCTCTACGCGGGGATCGAGCGGGCCGACTCGATCGCCATCGACCCCCACAAGTGGCTGTACACGCCCCACTCGGGCGGGTGCATCCTGGTCCGGGACGTCGAGGACCTCTCGCGGTCCTTCTCCATCGCCGAGCACGCGGCGTACGTCCACGAGGACAAGGAGGCCACCGGGTCCGGGGTGGACGGGATCAACCT
>JBOGWD010000358.1:0-5743 GCA_050693275.1 Actinomycetota bacterium
CAGGGCCCGGGCCGCGCACTCGCGAAACAGCACGCCGAACAGCGGAGAGACCTGGAGCTCCCGGAGGAGGAGCTCGTCGAGCTCCTCGTCGACGGGAAGGTCGGTGATCAGCTCGAGCGGGACCGGAGAGTCCCTGCCCGGGAACCGCAGCATGAACCCGTCGTCGACGGCCACGGCCTCGACGTCGAGGTTCTCGGCGTCGCGAATGCGGGCCCGCACGGCCAGGGTCCACGCGTGATGCACCCGGGCACCGAACGGGGAGTGGAACACGATCCGGCGGTCGCCGAGCTCGTCGTCGAACTCCTCGACCACCACGGCCCGGTCGGAGGGAAGCTCCCCGGCGGCCTCACGCTGCTCGAGGAGGAACGCGTGGAGGTTGCGGGCGGCCCGCTCCCCCAGGGCGCACTCCTCCCGGACCCAGGCCTCGAAGTCCTCCGGATCGTCGAGGCGGTCGGAGGCCTCACGGAGGAACGCCCCCACCCGGACCCCGGTCTCATAGGGCCGGCCCGGCTGTTCGCCGTGCCAGAAGGGGATCGAGGGCATGGCGCCGGGCGCCTCGTGCACCACGATCTCGTCGCGGTCGATGTGTTCGATGCGCCACACCGACGAGCCGAGGATGAAGGAGTCGCCCGGGCGGGCCTCGAACACGAACGCCTCGTCGAGCTCGCCCAGGCGCACCCCCGTCCCCCCGTGGATCACCCGGTAATAGCCGCGGTCGGGGATCGCTCCGGCGTTCGTGACGGCCAGCATCCTGGTCCCCGGCCGGGGCCGCACCTCGCCCGACTCCCGGTTCCACACCAGACGCGGCCGGAGCTCGCCGAATCGAGCCGCGGGGTACCGCCCGGCCAGCATGGCCAGGACCGCCTCGAACCGTCCCCGGTCCAGGTCACGGTAGGGGTAGGCCCCGCGGACCAGGTCGTACAGGGCCGGGGCCGTCCACTCCCCCGCGCAGGCGGTGCCGGCCAGCTGCTGGGCCAGGACGTCCAGGCAGGCCTCCGGAACCTCGGTCGTCTCGACCTCGCGGCGGAGCATCCCCCGGGCCACCGCGGCGGAGTCGACCAGGTCGGGCCGAAACTTCGGGACGATGCGCCCGGTGGCCACCTCGCCGACCAGGTGACCGGCCCGGCCCACGCGCTGGAGTCCGGCCGTGACGCTCCCCGGGCTCTCGATCTGCACGACGAGGTCGATGGCCCCGATGTCGATACCCAGCTCCAGCGACGACGTCGCCACCAGCGCCGGCAGCTCGCCGCGCTTGAGGAGCTCCTCGACCTCGAACCGCTTCTCCCGCGACACGCTGCCGTGATGGACCCGGCACACCACCTCGCCGGCCCGCTCGTTCACCTGGCGGGACGTCCGCTCGGCCAACGCCCGGTTGTTGACGAAGATCAGCGTGGAGCGATGCTCCCGGATCAGCTCGTGGAGCTGATCCCACACGCTCGGCCAGACGCTCTCGCCGGGCAGCTCGCGGAAGTCCTCCACGGGCGCCTCCACCGTGAGGTCGATCTCCTTGCGTCCTCCGGAGTCCAGCACCCTGACCGGCCTGGGCTCGCCGCGCTCCCGCCCCGCCAGCCACGCGGCCACCCGCTCGGTCGGGGTCACGGTCGCCGACAGCCCCACGCGCTGGAACGGCCGCCCGGTCAGCCAGGCCAGCCGCTCCAGAGACAGGGACAGGTGCGTTCCCCGCTTGTTGGGCGCCAGCGCGTGGACCTCGTCGACGATGACCGCCTCGACGGTGGCCAGCGTGGCCGCGGCCCGCTCCGACATCAGCAGCAGGTACAGGGACTCCGGGGTGGTGATGAGGATGTCCGGCGGGTGGCGGACCAGCCGCTGCCGCTCTCGCTGAGGGGTGTCGCCGTTCCGGATCCCCACGGTGATGGCCGGGGAGGGAACACCCGTCCGGCCGGCCAGCTCCTCCATCCCGGCCAGCGGCACCTCGAGGTTGCGGTGGATGTCGTTGCCAAGCGCCTTGAGCGGCGTGACGTACAGCAGTCGCACCCCGGCTCCCTCGGCCGGGTGGCGGGCCAGCCGGTCGAGGAACACCAGGAACGCCGCCAGCGTCTTGCCCGAGCCGGTCGGGGCCACCACCAGGGCCGACTCCCCTCCGGCCAGAGCCGGCCAGGCCAGCTCCTGGGCGGGCGTGGGCTCGTCGAAGGTCTCCCGGAACCAGGTCCCCGCCAGGTCGCCGAGCACGGAGGTCGCGTCGCCCATGGCCCGGCCATCGTATGACGGGCCGCCGACCGGCTACGGGGCCAGGCGGACCCACCCCGACGGGCGGCCGGTCAGGGCCGCTGGTCCCGCGCGAACCAGGCCCTCGGCCGAGAGCCGCTCCACGGCCCGGACCACCACCTCGACGGGCCGGCCCACCCGACCGGCCAGGTCTCCCACCGAGGCGCCGGATCGCTCACGGAGAACCCGGACCACCGCGCCTCGGACCTGACGGAACGATCCCTGGTACGGCGCCTGCCGCCGCACCGGCCGTAGGGGGCCGGCGCCGGTCAGGCGGAACCGGCACGTTCGGGCCAGCGGACACAGGTGGCACCTCGGGGCCGGCCGGCACACCTCCCGACCGAGATCCATCAGCGCCTGATTCCAGGCCCCGGGGTCGCGCCGGTCGAGCCACCGCCCCGCGGCGGCGGCCACCTCTGCGGCTCCGGCGTCGTCCCGTCCGATCCGGAACCGGGCCACCACCCGCCGGACGTTCGTGTCGATCGCCGGAACCGGGGCCCCGTATCCGAGGGAGGCCACGGCCGCGGCGGTGTACGGCCCGATGCCGGGGAGGCGGACCAGCTCGGCCGGCCGCCTCGGCAGCCGCCCGTCGTGCTCGCGAACGACGATGCGGGCCGTCTCCGCCAGCGCCACGGCCCGCCGGTTGTAGCCGAGGGTCCCCCACGCGCGGAGCACCTCGGCGCGCGATGCCCGGGCCAGCGAGCGAAGCGTGGGGAACCGCCGCACGAACGAGCGGTACGCCGGCGCGACCCTGGCGGCCTGCGTCTGCTGCAGCATGACCTCGCTGACGAGCACGCGGTACGGGTCCGTCGCGCCCCGCCACGGGTACGCTCGCCTGCGCGGCACGTACCAGGCCAGCAGGGCGGACCGAGCGGTCACGGGATCTTCAGCCGGAACCGCCGCTGCGAGAGGACCTCGACCCGCTCGGAGGCGAGGCTCCACCCGATCGTCTGCACGGCGCGGAAGCTGGGGCAGCAGCCCGGATCCCGCTTCCGGTACACGGCGAACTCGAACCGCAGACGAGCGCCCTCCACCAGGATCTCGCCCCCGCGCGCCGTGGCCCGGTAGAGCTCGGTGACCAGCTCTCCCTCCGGGCCCATCGACAGGATCCACAGCTCGAGGGGGCCGGCCGTGGCCCCCGCGTTGGCGATCCCGGCCACCACCTCGGGGCGGCCGTCGGTGGCGAAGTCCACGAGCTCCAGCGTCTGCACCGACTGACTCACGAACCCGTCCTCCGAAGCCGCCAGCATCTCGGGCGGAGCGCCGGCACCGGCTGGGGCGGCACCGGTGGCGTCGAAGGCGCGTACCCAGCGCTCGCCGCGAACGTCGAACACCTCGAGGAAGGGAGTGGCCAGCCCGAACTCGTCCGTGTCCGTCGACACCGAGGAGATGACGATCTCCTCGATCCCATCGCCGTCGAGGTCACCGGCCACCTGGCCTACCGCCCGAGCCCCGGGCCGGACCAGGTCATCGGCGGGAGGGGGGCTGGGCACCGTCCGCGGACCCGCGACTTCCGCCTCGCATCCCACGCTCGCCGCCACCAGGAGGACGGCGAGGGCCGCGGTCCCGAATGGCATCCCGGCGATGCTACCCCGCGACCTCTCGGCGGGACGGGGCCCTAGAGGCGGCCGCCGACCAGCCCGCGGTTCAGCCGCCGAAGCTGGCGCAGCTCCAGGAGCCGCACGGTCAGCCACACGCCGGCGCCGGCCGCGGCCCACCGCTTCCACCGGCCGTCCTCGAGTGCGCCGGAGACCCGAGCGGCGACCCGCTCGGCCACGTCCTCAGGGACCACCTGGACCACCGCCTGGACCGGCTGGGAGGGCCCGGCCCGCCGGGCCGACCTCCTCTTCGCCCTGGCCCTCCTGGCCAGCGACGTCAGGACGATGGCGCCCAGGCCGCCCCCCACAGCGATGCCGGCCAGCCGCTTCGCCCACACCGCCGGTTGCGGCACCCGGCGCTCCAGCTCCCGCATCTCGGCGTCCAGCCGGTCGCGGATGTCCTCGATCTCCCTCACCGTCGCAGCTGCGCTCTGGCCCATTCCACGTCCTCCTTGATCGTCCGCTTCGCCTGCTCGGGAGCCACCGGCCGCTTCATGTGTGCCATCCCGAAGAGCGCCGCGCCCCCCGCCAGCAGGACGAAGCCTCCCGCCACGATAAGCAGCGCCGCCCACGTCGGCATCACCAGGGCCAGGGCCGCCGCTCCGGCCGCCCCCAGGAACCCCAGGACGAACAGACCCAGGGCCGCCGCCGCGGCGAACGCGGCCGCGCCCTTCATCTTGGCCGAGATGCCCTCGGTGATCTCCTGCCTGGCGAGCTCCGCCTCCTTCTTCACCAGCGTGCCCACGTCGCCGGCCACCCGGCCCACGAGCCGCGTCGTCGACAGCTCTCTTGGATCGGTGGCGGGCCGTCCGCCATTCCCTCGATCGTTCCCCATGCCGATGCCTCCTCTCTCCTCGATCAACACCGCGTTCAGCTCGGCGCCGTAGACGAACAGCCGGGCCGTCAGGTACAGGATCACCAGCACGCCGACGGTGGCGGCGAAAGTCCCGTACACCGACTCCGAGTTCCGCACGGTCCAGGACGCGTACCAGGTCCCCAGGAGCTTCAGGGCCGTCCACCCGATCGCCGCGAAGATCGCCCCGGGCACGAGGTCCGGCCAGGAGGTCGGATCTCGACGGAGGGTCCGGTACGCTCCGAAGAACAGCACGAAGTCGAGCCCGAACACCAGGAGCACCACCAGCACGCGGAGGGCCGCCCCCAGGAACCCCTCGGTCTCGATGCTCGCGGCGATGGCTCCCAGCGCGGTGGCGACCAGGGCCAGGATCCCCAGGCCGGCGGTCACCGCGACCCGCCAGGCGCTCCGTCCCAGCCCGCCTCGGGGCGAGCCCTCCCGGAACACGATCCGCACGGCGTTCCGGCCGGCGCCGACCACCCCCGTCCCCGACCACAGGAGTCCCACCAGCCCGATCACGCCGGCCGCGACCCTGGCGTCCTGCACGGCCCGGAGGTTCCGCCCGACGAGGGCGTCGACGCCCGGCACCGATCGGGTCAGGCCGGCCTCGACCTCTGCCCGCAGGGCCGGGTTCGCGGCCAGGAAGAAGCCCACGATGGCCAGGCCCAGGAGGATCAGCGGGAAGAAGGAGAGGAACCCGTAGTAGGCGATGGAGGCCGCGAGGTAGCCACCCCCGTCGTCGCCGTATCGATCGCTGACCGCCCGGCCCCTCCGGACCACCCTGCTCCGCTTGAGTCGCTCCAGCACGTCTCCCGAACGTTACCCGCCGCTCCGCTGCGGGGAACCAGCCCGAGGCCGTCCGTTCAAGGCGGGGGGTCATTCGACCGATATCCGGGACGAAGGCAGTCGCTCGGACGGCCGACCCGAAAGGAAGCGCATGCACTGGGACCTTCGCTTCGCGGAAGCGAACCTCGTCGTGGCCGACCTCCTCGGCGCCGCGCTGGGCGGGCGGGCGCGCAAGGACGACCAGCTCGAGGACCGGGCCACGCCGACCGAGGAGTGAGCC
>JBOGWD010000359.1:0-2105 GCA_050693275.1 Actinomycetota bacterium
ACCCGAACGGCGGGGCCATCGCCCTGGGGCACCCCCTCGGGGCCAGCGGGGCCAAGCTCATGACCACGCTGCTCCACGAGCTGGAGCGTCGCGGGGCCCGGTGGGGCCTCCAGACGATGTGCGAGGGCGGCGGCGAGGCCAACGCCACCGTGATCGAGCGGCTCTAGGAGCCTGCTGAAGAACGTGCTTGTGAGGCGGGCCCGTCAACGGCGTGGAGACAGGATCCTTCGCCCTCGCTGAATGAGGCCGTTTCCGGTGACAGATCGGAGGAAGGATGGGTCAGGCCGTGACCCAGCTTCGCTCCGGTGCCCAGCTGAGACCGAGCCGCAACAGCCGTAAGAGGTTCTCGCTCGCTGCCTTGAGGGTCACTTGCGCCGCGATCTTGTCCCGGCCGCGGTAGCGGGCCTTCCGCCCGCCGCGCCGGACGAGACGCGAGATGACGCGTTCGACGGTCGGCCGCTTCGCGTTGTAGACCTGCTTGAACTTCTGGGTCCGCTGTCGGGCTCGCGCCTCGGCCAGCAGTTGCTCGTACCGGCCGATGGTCACCTTCCGACCTCTTGGTGATGACGTGCACTGTGCGCGGAGGGGACAGGCCGCGCAGACCTCGGCGGGGAAGCGGAACTGCACCTCCCCGGTCGTGCGCCTGTGCCACTTCCGGGTCGTCTCGATCCCTGCGGGACAGGTGGCACTGCCGCGGACGAGGTCGATGGTGAACGCCTCCTTCGGGAACCCGCCGTGGGAGTTGGACGTGGGTGGTGCCTTCGCGACAAGTTCGGCCCCAGCCTGCGCCATCGCCTGACGGGTGGGGCCCGTTCCGTAGGCGGTGTCCCCGACCACCTGGAGCGGTTCCTCAGGGTCCTGCTCGCCGAGCTCGGGGAGCAGGTCGGGCACAGGCTCCGCGTCGGCGGTGTTGGCGGGCGTCACCTGCACCTCGGTGATGAGCTCGGTCTCCGGCTCCACCGCGACATGCGCCTTGTACCCGTTGAAGTGGCCGTGGACCGACTTGCGGCCGTGGCGCGCCTCGGGGTCCACGAGGGAGATCACGCGGTCGCGGGCCACGCCACGGCGGATGCGGAACCGTCCGTCGTCCGTGGCCTCCACGTCCTGGCCGGCGACGGTGGCCAGCAGCTCCGCCGCATCGGCGACCGGGGCGGGGAGCTCTGCTCCCTCCAGCACGGCGAGGGCGCCCTCTGCGTCGCGAACCAGCTCGTCCACCAGCGCCTCCCGCGCCGCCGCGTCGTCCCAGTCGATCGGAGGCTTGCCCACGTCGTCGTAGTCGTCCCGGGCAAGAGCGCCTTCGACGGCCTGCTTCGCGTTGGGGTCGGACTTCGCCAGCAGGCCAAGGAGCCGGCGGACGGCACCCCGGATCAGGGAGACGGTGTCCTGGGTCTGCACCGCAGACAGCACCGGGGTGGAGTCGAGGACTCTGGTTCCCCGCCTGGTGAGCAGCCCGGCCTCGGTGGCCACCTCCTTGAACCGCTCGAAGATCCGCCGGGGGCGCTCGGAGCGGCGGAGCCGCTCGCGGAAGTAGACCAGCACCGTGGGGTGGAACCCCTCGTCCTGCAGGGGCAGGTGTAGCGCCACCTTCCACCCGATGTCACGGCGGACCCGGTCGACCGTCTCCCGGTCGCTGGTGCCCTCCAGCGACTGGAGCAGCAGCACCTTGGCCAGCATCGAAGGCGGAACCGAGTGGCGTCCCCGAGCCGCATCGTAGAGGTCGGCGAAGTCCTCGTCGGCGAACAGGGCGTCTCCCACCTGTGCCAGCTTGCGGTGGATCGACTCCTCGGCCACCAGGTGGCCGCAGTACGCCTCCGCGTCCAGAAGTTCGGTCTGTGGGTCGAGCGTCCCAAGCATCGAGGCCTCCCAGGGAGAACTACGTCACTGTAATTCTCCTCGTTGTGGAATCTCGATGCCGGTTCTACGCCGAGAAAATCAGCAGGCTCCTAGGGCTCCTTGGGTCTGACGGTCTTAAGAGTTGAGGCAAGTTTCATGCGGCAGGTTTGATCCGGGCTCGGGCTACGTACTCGTCGACGTGACGATCGACCTGGCGGAGTGCGCGGCGGAGCTCTAAAGGTGCGGGCGGATCGTCCACCGCGAGCAGGGGT
>JBOGWD010000360.1:0-12288 GCA_050693275.1 Actinomycetota bacterium
GGCGGCTACTTCTTCTTCTTGATCCGGACCTTCACCACCTCCGACATGCCGGCGAGGTGGTCCCCATCCTGCTCCGGGGAGAGGGCGCGGAACCTCGTGACCTTCCTCACCTTCTGCTTGAAGACCGCCTGGCAGATGCCGTCCGAGGCGATGGAGCCCCTGGACCTCCAGGCACCTCCCTTCTTCTTCATCTGGAGCTCGACGAGGTCCCCCTCGTGGCCTGCGCAGGGGGCGACGGTGGCGGTGAGCGTGGTCTTCTTCCCCGCCTTCACCTTCTTCGGCTTGGCCTTCAGCACGACGTCCTTCACGGTCTTCTGTGCCTTCACCGCCCGCACGAGCAGCGCCCGGTAGTTCGGGAAGATGTCCTGGGCCGGCTGGTATCCCGCGCCCTGGTTGAGGTTGATGAACGAGGGATGGAGCGGGGTCGTGGGGGACTCATCGGCGCAGATGAAGCGGCTGGGGAAGGTCATCGGATTCCAGCGCACGCCGATGAACACCGAGCCGCTCGGGATATTCAACCCCAGGCCGGAGATGTCGAACTCGTAGAAGGTGCAGGGGAGGCCGCCCGGGAGGTCCGTCACCGACACGGGGAGGGCACCGAGGAGCGTGCCGGGCGTTCCACCGGGGCCGTCGTCGTCCCGGACCTGGATCTCGAAGTCGAGGTCCGGGCCTCCGAGCGAGACCAGCCCCACACACACCGTGCCGTAGCTCGCGGGGTAGGCCGCCGGCGTGAACTGCTGAACAGCCTCGAACGAGTCGACGACCGCCGGGTTGCCGCTGTAGCCGTTCTCGGCGACGCCGTCGTCATAGATCTCCCCGCCGGGGCAGTCGGCCTGCGCGGTCGCGGACGTGGTCGCTCCGGTGCCGATCGTCCGGTCGGTCCCCAGGTCCCGGCCGGGCCCAGCCTGGGCGCCCGAGGGCGCCACAGCCAGGCTCAGCGCGACGACGAGGATCCACAGCCCGCGAAGGGATCTCCGGCTTCTTCCCCTGAAGACCACCATGATCGCACTCCCCTTCCCAGAAGTCGGACCTTACGGGCGGCACTCTAGAGCAGCGCAATGTGGGCGTCAACAGGATGTCGGCGGTCACGCTACATTGCCGATCGCACATGACTGACCTTCCGACCGGGACCGTCACGTTCCTGTTCACCGATATCGAGGGGTCCACCCGGCTGCTGCAGGCCCTCGGCGAGCGGTGGCAGGCCATCCTGGAGGAGCACAACCGCCTGATCCGGGAGGCCATCCGGGAGGGGGATGGCCTCGACCTCCGGACCGAGGGGGACGCGTTCTTCGCCGTGTTCCGGAGCGCCCCGGGAGCAGTGACGGCCGCGACCGCGGCGCAGCGAGCTCTACACGGACATCCCTGGCCCGAAGAGGCCCCGATCCGGGTCCGGATGGGGATGCACACAGGCGAGGGAGCCGTGGGCGGAGACGACTACGTGGGGCTCGACGTCCACCGGGCCGCCAGGATCGCCGCGGCCGGGCACGGCGGCCAGGTGCTGGTCTCCGCGGCCACGTCCGAGCTGGTGCGGGCCGGGCTGCCGGACGGGGTTGCCCTCAGCGACCTGGGCGAGCATCGCCTGAAGGACCTGGCCCGGCCCGAGCGGATCTCCCAGCTCACCATCGACGGTCTGCCCGCGGAGTTCCCGCCCATCCGCTCGCTGGAGACGCCCACGAACCTGCCCTCGCAGCGCACCAGCTTCGTCGGCCGAAAGCGCGACGTCACCGAGGTCAAGGAGCGGCTCCGGGGACCCGGCCTCCTGACGCTCACCGGCGCTGGCGGAAGCGGCAAGACGAGACTGGCCCTGCAGGCCGCCGGCGAGCTCCTCCACGACTACCCGGACGGGGTGTTCTTCGTCGAGCTGTCTCCGATCACCGATCCACAGCTCGTTCCCTCCAGCATCGCCGCGTCCGTCGGCGTTCGGGCGGAAGGGCGCCGCCCCGTCCTCGACACGCTGAGGGACCAACTCCGGGACCGGCAGCTGCTCCTGATCCTGGACAACTTCGAGCAGGTGCGGGAGGCCGGCACCACGGTGGCCGGCCTGCTGGCGGCGGGCCCCCGGCTGCGCGTCCTGGTCACCAGCCGGGAGCCCCTGCGCATCGCCGGGGAGCAGGAGCTCCCAGTGCCGCCGCTGGACCTCCCGAACGCCCGGGACCCTCTCGAACGCGTGACGACGAACGAATGCGTCGCGCTGTTCGTCGAGCGCGCCACCGCGATCGACCCCGGGTTCCGGGTCACCGAGGCGAACGCGCCGACGGTAGCCGAGCTGTGCGTCCGACTCGACGGGCTCCCGCTGGCCATCGAGCTGGCCGCCTCACGCGTCAAGCTGCTCTCGCCGGAGGCCATCCTGGAGCGGCTCGAGCATCGCCTGGAGCTGCTCACCGGCGGCCCCGTCGACCTTCCGGCCCGCCAGCGCACGCTCCGAGAAGCCATCGGGTGGAGCCACGACCTCCTCGACCAAAGGGAACGACGGATGTTCCGGCGGCTGTCGGCGTTCGCCGGCGGCTGGACCCTGGAGTCCGCGGAGGTCGTGGCGAACCCGGGGGGCGAGCTGGGGCGGGACGTCGTCGAGGTCCTCGGATCCCTCGTCGACAAGAGCCTGGCCAAACGGGTTCCGACCCCATCAGAGGCGGTCCGGTTCGGGATGCTGGAGACGATCCGGGCGTTCGGGGGCGAGCGGCTCGAAGCCTCGGGCGAGGCCGAGCCGACCCGGGACCGCCACGCCTCGGTCTTCCTCACGCTGGCCGAGGCCGCTGAGCCAAACCTCCGTGGAGTAGACCGGAAGCGGTGGCTCGACCAACTCGAGCTCGAGCACGACAACCTGCGGGCCGCCCTCCGGTGGGCCATCGATGCCGGACATGCCGGGGACGGCCTCCGGCTGGTCGGAGCGTTGTGGCGGTTCTGGCACCTCCGCGGCCATCTCGACGAGGGGCGCAGGTGGGCGAAGGAGATCCTGGCCCTGCCGGCATCCTCCGAGCGAACCCCCGAACGGGCCAAGGCGCTCACCGCACTGGGCGGGGTGGCCTACTGGCAGGAGGATCTCCCCGCCGCCCGGCGGGCGTACCAGGAGGCCCTGGCCATCTCGCGGGAGCTCGGAGATCGGCTGGCCGAAGCGGAAGGCTTGTACAACATGGCCTATCCCCCGGCGTACGAGGGCGACATGCCCGCCGCCGTGGCGATGGTGAAGGAGGCCCGAAGGATGTTCGAGGCTCTCGGGATCCAACGAGGCGTGGCGGACACGATCTGGCTCCTGGCCGTCGTGGCCCGGCTCGAGGGAGACACGCCCACGGCCAGGGCCCGGGCCGAAGAGAGCCTCCGGCTCCATCGCGAAGCGGGGGACCGATTCGGCATCACCGACGCACTGCACGTCCTGGGCCGAATCGCCCTGGCCCAGGGAGACCTGGCCACCGCAGGATCGTGCTTCCTGGAGGCCCTGGAGTACGACGAGCAGGTCGAAAACCGGACCGGCATGGGGATCGTCCTGGACAACCTGGCAGCCAAGGCCAGCGCCGAAGGGCGGCACCTGGCGGCGGTCCGATTGGCCGGAGCCTCCGAGGCCATCAAGGAAGCGGCCGGAGGCCACGCCCCCCCGCCGTTCATCGATCTCCCCGACCCGCGAGACGCCGCTCGCGAGGCGCTGGGGGATGCGGCCGTGCAGGCCGCCTGGGAGGAAGGCCGGGCCATGTCCCTCGACCAGGCCGTGGCCTACGCGCGAGGGAGCGCCGGCTCATGAGCCGCATCCAGGCCGCCCTGAGCATACGGGCCGGCGAAGGGCGGACCGCGTTGCTGCTCCTGGCGATGATGCTGGTGGCCATGGCCGGCGCCGCCATCGGCGCCAATGGGGTGGAGTCGCTGTTCTTCTCGCGGTTCGGCCCGGACTTCCTTCCCTATCTCTACGTGGTCCTGGGGCCGCTCACGTTCGCGGTAATGATCGGCATGGGGGCTCTGCTGTCCGGCGAGGCCACGCGGTGGCTGGTCCGCCTGCCGATCGGGCTGGCGGCGACGCTCCTGGTCGCCAGGGGCGTCCTCGAGCTGGAGCTGCGGTGGTTCTACCCCGTGCTGTGGCTGGTGATGATGGTCCTGTGGACCTCGCAGGTGATGGGGTCCTGGGGGCTGGCCGGGGCGGTCAGCGACACTCGCCAGGCCAAGCGGCTGTTCCCCCTGTACGGCGCCGGCCTCATCGCTGGAGGCGTAGCCGGAGGGCTGGCCACCGGTCCTCTGGCCGGCCTCATCCACTCGGAGAACCTGCTGCTCGTGTGGGCGGGAGCCCTGATCGCGGCCAACGTGCTGGCCAGGGCCGTGGTGGGGACCCGGACGGTCGGACCACGGCCTCGGCGGCGGCGACGGATCGGCGTGGTTCAGCAGATGGCCGAAGGCTTCCGCCACGTGTGGGGATGGCCGCTACTCCGGTGGATGTCGGTGAGCCTGGTGCTGTTCGCCGTGCTGTACTTCACGCTGGCCCTGCTGTTCGCCGAGGCGGCCACCGCCCGGTTCCCCCGGACCGACGACCTGGCGGGGTTCCTCGGCCTGTTCATGGGCGCCTCGAACGGGGCCGCGCTGCTCGTCTCGCTGCTCCTGGCGAACCGGCTGTTCGCCCGGTTCGGCCTGCCCACGATGGTCCTGGTACTGGCGGCCATCTACGTGGTGGGCTTCGGCGTCCTGGCCGCGGGGGCCACGTTCGGGGCGCTCCTGGCGTTCCGCTTCGTGCAGATGGTGTGGGTCAACGGGGTGTGGGCCACCGGGTGGCAGGCGCTGTTCAACGTGGTTCCGGCGGAACGGCGACCACGGACCCGGACGTTCATGGACGGCGGCCCGCTCCAGGTGGGGATCGTGCTGGCCGGTGGTCTGCTGATCCTGGCTGATCGGGTCCTGGCGCCCGAACACCTGTCCGTCGTCGGCGCCGTCGCCGGGGGCCTGGCGATGGTGTCGATGTGGCGGGCCCGCCGGGCGTACTGTGGGGCGCTGGTCGAGGCCCTCCGGTCCGGGAACCCCGACGTGTTCCACACGGACGAGGAGCCGTTCGGCGGCTTCCGGGACGACGCCGACGCGTCGGCAGCCGTGGTGGCCGGAACCTCGGACCCCGACCCGGTGGTTCGCCGGGTGTCGATGGAGATCCTGGCCGAAGTGGCCGGCCCCGATGCCGCCGGAGCGCTGGCGTCGGGGCTGGAGGACCCCGATCCCGAGGTGCGAACGGCGGCCGTGCAGGGCCTGGTTCGGACGGGCCGGCGTCTCGACGGCCTCCGCCCGCTCCTGGACGACCCGAATCCCGGGGTCCGGGCCGGGGCGGCGGCCGCCCTGGTCGATCAGGCCCAGGCCCGAAAGGCGCTGGCCGAGATGAGCCGCGACCCCCGTCCGGAGTGGCGGGCCGCGGCGCTCGCGGCCCTGGGAGGCGTGGGACGGGGCCGAGGCGAGGTCGGGGCCGGGATGGCCGACCCCCACCCCTCGGTGCGTCGAGCCGCGGCCGCCTCCCTGGCGTCGTTCGGCCCGGAGGCATCCATGAGGCCACTGGTCGACGCCCTGGCGGACCAGGACGAGGGCGTTCGCGGCGTGGCCGCCGACACCCTGGCGGCCATCGGGGAGCCGGCCCAGGACGCACTCGTGGCTGCGCTGGGCCGGACCGACCTCGAGGCCGGCGCCCTCCGGGCGCTGGGGGCCATCCCCGGGCTCCCGCCTCCCGAGCTCCGGGCCTACGCCCAGGACCAGGTCGAGGTGGCCGGCCGCTACCATCGCCTGTGGCTCGCGGCCGGCTCGGATGGCGACGAGCGCGTCGACCTGCTCCGACACGCGCTTCGACACCGCACGCTGCGCCACGGCCTCAACGCTCTCCGGGCGATCGGCCGGCAGGGCGACCCCGTGGCCATCGGACTGGCCACCGAGAACCTGTCAAGTCCCGACGCGCAGCAGCGGGCCAACGCCCTGGAGACGCTGGACGCCGTGGGGGAGCCCGACGTGGTCCGACCGCTGCTGGCAGTGTGGGACCCGCCGCCCACGTCCGCGGCGGATGTCCCCGCAGCGGTGGCCGAGCTGCTGCGGGACGACGATCCGTGGCTGCGGGCATGCGCCGCGCTCGCGGCCGCGGCGTTCCGGACCCCCGACCTCAGCTCGAAGCTGGAGGCCCTGGTCCGGACTGATCCCGAGCCGCTGGTCCGTGAGGCCGCTACCGTGACGCTGAAGGGAGGCCCTGTGGAGACGCTGACGACCCTGTCGCTGCTGGAGCGAGTGATGTTTCTGCGCAAGGTCCGGCTGTTCGCCGAGCTGTCGCCGGCGGATCTGATGCACGTCGCCGAGGTCGCTTCGGAGCACGCGTACCCCGACGGCGAGGTCATCGCCGAGCAGGGGGAGACGGGCGAGGAGATGCACATCGTGGTCTCCGGCGAGGTCCGGGTCGTGGTCGGGGGCGGGAACGGCTATGAGCTGGCCCGGCGGACCCGGGGGGAGTACGTGGGGGAGATGGCCATCATCGGCCAGGAATCGAGGATGGCCTCGCTCGTCTGCTCGGGATCGGTGCGGACCCTGAGCCTCGATCGACGCAGCTTCGAGCGGATCCTCCGGGAACGCCCGGACGTCAGCCTGGCGGTGATGCGGGTGCTGAGCGACCGCCTGCGGGAAGCCCACGCCCAGCCCTCCGTCTGAGACCTATCCGTCCGGGTGGGCGAACGGCCCCCGGTTTCAGGGCCCGGCTCAGGACCAGATCCGGACGTGGCGGATCGGGAGGGGCGCCGGGAAGTGGCTCTCGGCAATGAGCTCGCCGTAGGCGGCCCGGAACCGGCGCAGCGGGGGGACGTTCTCGTCCACCGCGTTGATCCAGTGGAACATCCCGCCGAACCCCGGGACCGAGAGAGTGTGGCCGGTCTCATGGGCAGAGAGTCCGGTCGTCCCGAACGGCGTCTGGATGGCCAGCCCCACGCCGGGACCGGGAGAGAGGAACGAGAAGTTCCCCAGGTTGAACCCGCCTCCCACGAACCCGGTGATCCCCACGATGCCCCCGGTGGTCTCGATGGTGCCGGTCAACACGTCGAGCCGGACGGCGCCCGGGCCCAGGGACCCCAAGGCGAGGGGGAGATTGATCACGAACAGGAGCAGTCCCACGCCGGTGGCCAGCCAGGAGTACGGCATGATCCAGCTCGACCATCCCAGGACGGACTGGAAGCCGAGGCTCCTGGACACCGGAGGGAACACCACAAGGAAACAGATCGTCCCCACCACGATGCCGATCGGAAGACCGAACGGCACCAGGGCCCACAGGCCGAAGTTGACCCCGGCGGTCAGCCCTGTCAGGAACCCCCCCGCGAACGACTCCAGCGGGTCGGTGGGCAGAGGAGCCGCGGTCGCCGGCGCCGCCATGAGCACGACGGTCGCCACGGCGCCCAGCACGTAGGCGAAGAGGGTGGCCATGAACAGGGCGAACAGCGCGATGGCGAGCCAGACCCCCAAGCCTGGAGATCCCAGGAAGGTCAGGAGCGCCGCGACCGGTCCG
The DNA here is from genome assembly GCA_050693275.1 of Actinomycetota bacterium. Classification (GTDB taxonomy): domain Bacteria; phylum Actinomycetota; class UBA4738; order UBA4738; family CALAEC01; genus CALAEC01. The sequence continues at coordinate 7,478 of JBOGWD010000360.1, forward strand.
CCGAACACGGCCACGCCGAGGACCGTCGCGGTCACGGCCCACAGGAACAGCGCCAACGCCAGGCCGAGCAGCCCTCCGAAGATCCGCATCGCTCAGCTCCCCCGGGACCCGACAGGGGCGCCGATGGCTCCCAGCGCCCGGTCTACCTCGGTCATCCAATCGATCCGCCACTGCGGCCGGAGCCCGAACCGCCCCGCCTTCGTGGGGAAGACGCCGACGTCCGCATACCAGTCCTCCCGCGGACGGCCGGAGAGGTGCACGGGACTGACGCCCCACCGGTAGATGTACGACCATCGGTCCGGGCCCAGCGGGGCCGACCCGGCCACCCGGACCTCGGAGTGAGCCCGCAGCAACCCGTCCATGGTCGCGTCCTCCCCGATGCTGATGTGCCGGTACCCGTTGAGGACGTCGAAGGCCCTGCGGGTGAAGACCGAGCACGCGTGCCCATAGCCGATCGAGTGGTCCCGGTGCAGACCCCGGCCATCCAGAAACCAGTAGCCCCCGGGGTTGAAATAATCGCTATCGCCCAGGAGCTCCAAGCCCTGGGAGAGCCGCCATGGCATCGAGATGTCGTCGTCATCCCACCGGGCCAAGACATCGCCGGTGGCCAGGCCGATCGCGGCGTTGCACTTCTCCCCCAGCGAACGGAACCGTCGGGGCATGTTCACGACGACGACCTCCGGAGCGTCGCAGGCCAGCTCCTGGCCCGGACAGTCGTTCAGCAGGATCAGCTCCTTGTCCTCGTAGTCCTGGCGGAGGAACGACTCCACCGCCTCCTCTACCAGCCACTGGTGGTCCGGCGGCCGGTTGTATGTGGGGCAGATGCAGCTGACCTTCACCGGGAGGCCTCGAGCTCCTCCGGACGTCCCTGCCCCACCGCTTCCCGGGCCACCTGTCGCACCCGCTCGGGCGGAAGGTGCTCGGAGAAATGGTCGAGCACGGGGGTGAGATCCATCCCGAGCTCGGTGTGTCCGATGAGGTAGTTCCGGAGCTTGTCCTCAACCGACAAGGGAAACGGCACGCCGCCTGGACGCCCGAAGCGATGCATCCACCGGAGCCACGGGAGACAGAGGCATCGACGGCCGGCCTGGCGGAACTTCTCGTGGATGTAGCCTTCCTCCCCCCCGAAGCCGCGAAACCGCGGGTTGAAGCCCAGCCAAGCATCGGTCCGGCAGCTAAAGACCCCCAGGCCCTGCATGGGGATGTCGAAGGGTTCGCCGTCTTCGTCGAGGCCGCGCGGGTCCGTGGCCCATGTCCCCCACATCTGCGCCCTCCATCGAGGCTCGAAGTGCGTCGAGATCGAGCGGCCGTCGTCGTAGAGCATGGGACCCTGGAGGAGGTCACCGCTGTCGGGATGCTCCCGGTAGTAGCGCTTCAGGCGGGCCACAGCGCCGGGGACCAGGAGAACGTGGGAGTCGCAGCACAGAACGGCGTGCCCCCGCGCCTCACCGAACACCCGCTCCCTGGACGCGGCGGTCCCCACCTGCTCCGTGGCAAGCACGTAGCGACCTCCCGTCCACCCCTCTACGAACCTCTGGGTGTCACTACAGCCCTCGTTGTCCACAACGACCAGTTCCGTTCCCTCGAGGTCCTGATATAGCCGCATGGACTGGAGCGTGAAGTACACCCCATCGAAGTCCCGAAAGGTGGCCATGCCGATGGTCAGCTCCGGACGGTGGCTCCGGAGGACTACTCGAGGACCGGCCGGCGCCCCCGCATCCTCGCTTCGGAGCGAGCGAGTCCCCGTGGACCGGGTCGCGGCGGGCCGCCGCCAGATCAGGCGGGCCACCGCGGCCACCGCCACACCGCCGACCGCCAGGGCCAGCGATCGAAGCGGGGGGAGCCCACCGAGCCATCCGAGCACGGGCGGCCCGCTCCCCGTCGGCCCCTGCCACACGACCAGAACGGCGAGCCCGACCAAGAGCTGGTTCCGGACCAGGCTCCCCACGCCGGAGGGCGCCGGCTCGCGCTGCCCGAAGCACCGGCAGCCCGCCGCCCGGCCCCGGACCACCGCCAGGGCCACGGCGGTGGTGAAGGCGACCAGGAGCCCCAGGGCGCCGACGGCGCCCCACCATCCCCACGGTGGTGGGGCGACGAGGGCCACGGCGACCACGACCTCGACGAGGGGAAGCCCCAGGGCCGCGGGGCGACGGAGCCGGGGGGGGACGCCCAGGTCCGCGGCCGCGGTCCCCGCCGCCCCCGGCCGGACGAGCTTGGCGATCCCCGCCCCGCCGAAGACGCCGGCCAGGACCAGCCGCGACAGGGCCAGGAGCGCATCCATCTCGTGGCTCACCGTTCAGCTCCTCCGGACGATGCAGCCGACGATCTCCCCGCCCCGGTACAGGACCGACAGCACCAGGGCGAAGTAGCCCGCGTTGATCAGCGCCCCCAGGCCGCAATTCGGCAGGCCCAGGATGGCGAAGATCAGCGCCACGATCGGCATCACCGCGACCAGGATCGTGAAGATGTCGATCAGGAGGAACAGCACGTCACACGCGGCCGCGGCGCATACGAGGATCCACAGGATCAGAAAGATCAGCCCGAGGATCGCCGCCCCGATGGCGATCCCCAGCAGGACCGCGTTGCTGAAGCCGGTGCACGCCCAGGCCAGGATGGCCGCCGCGGCCAGGGCGATGAACGCAAGGGCCAGGATCAGCAGGATGATGCAGGCGCACCCCATCCCCGGGCCCCCCGGGGTGGTGGTAGGCGTCGTGGTCGTCGACGTGGTGGTCCCCGTGGTCGTCGAACTCGTGGTCGTATCCGGGGGTACGGTCGTGGTCGTGGTCGTGGTGGTCGGACCGGAGGTCGTCGACGTCGTGGACGTCGTCGTGCCCGGACAGTCCACGTTGATCTGGATGGTCTCGGTGTCCCTGCAGTCGGTCCGCTGCGTGGCGCGGACCGTGACGGACACGGTCATGGGTCCGCTGGTCGTGTAGGTATGCGTCGTCGACGGGCCCGTGGTGGTCTGTGTCGTGCCGTCTCCGAAGACCCAGTCGTACTCCACGGCCAGGTTCTGGGGGTTGTTGACCAGGACGTTGAAGTTCCACACGCACGGGTTGGCGGTCTGGGTGGCCTGGATGGTCCCGGTGATGGTCGGGCAGTCGCAGTCCAGGACGGTGAACTCGTCGAAGTCGCTGGCCACCGGATCGTCGCAGCCCGGGGTGAGGATGATGACCGAGACCTTGTAGTCGCCGGGGGTGAACGAGGCGTAGGAGTGCGTGTTGGCCCCGGCTCCGGACTTGGTGATCGACTGGAGGACCTGCCAGGGGCCCGTCCCCGTTCGGCGCTCTAGCTTCCACGTGTACGACCCGGCGTACGCAGGCGTGGCGGGAGAGGTGACCGCCGTGAACTGACAGGTCACGGCGGCGCCGCCCGAGGAGCACGGGCAGGACACCTGGACCTGGACCGTGTGACAGACCGGCGGCACCGTCGTCGTGGTCGAGGTGGTGGTCGTGGACGTCGTCGTCGTCGGGGGGGCCGTCGTCGTGGTGGTGGTGGTGCCGTAGATCTCCTTGCCCTCGAACTCGACGGCGCAGATCCCCTCCTGGGGCGCCCCGTACGGGGAGAAGTACGGCTCCCGGATCGGCGGCGGCCCCAGGAACTCCGAGGACGCGGCGGTGCCGGGCGAACCCGGTGCGAAGTTCACCTCGATGACCCAGATGCCCCGACCGTCGAACGGCGCCGCGAAGACGTGGGAGTAGCCGGGCGGGCCGACCGTGAACGGGGGTTGACCGGGCGGACGGATCGTGTAGACGAAGTCGGGACCGACGGGCCCGGCCACGCCGACGATCGACACCTGCGTGACCTGGAACCCGATCGCGGCGGGATCGTAGCCCTGGTCCGGCCCCGGGGGCTGGGGCCCCGGCCAGGCGGGTCCGGACCACCCCACCGCATCGATGTCCGTCTGCGGCGCGAGCTCGCACCACAGCGTGTACAGGGGTGGCCCGGGGGGCCCACCGATCGAGGGGGGCGGAGCGCCCGGGTAGCCGGCGAACTGTGCGGGGAACGGGCTGGTGAGACCACTCGGTGACGGCACCCCCGGCGCCGTCGACCAGTGCGCGAAGACCCTCAGGGTGGGCATCCGCCCGCGTACCCTCCCACTGAACGAGCGGCTCGATGCTAGTGACCCGGATTCGGGCCGGATAGTCCCCCATCAGGGGGTCGGCCATTCGGCCGGGCGGCGCACGCCGAGACGATCGCCGACATCGGGGACCCCATCGCCGACACAGCGGCCGCGTTCGCCCTGGACCGCGGACCGGAGGAGCAACCCCCCGGCCCCGTGTCGTAGGGTGGGAGGAACCCGAGGCCGCTCCGGCGGCGGGAAGAGGTGGTTTGGCGATGCTCCAGATCAGCGAGGCGGCCGAGGCGGCCCTCCGACGGATCCGCGAGGAGAACGATGTCCCGCACGACGCGGCGCTGCGGATCGCCGCCACCCGGGACCCGAGCGGCGGCGTCGGCATCGGCTTCGCCTTCACCGACGGCCCGGAGGAGGGCGACGCCCCCATCTCGCAGAAGGACGACTTCCAGGTGTACCTGGCCAAGGAGCTCGCCACGCCCCTCGAGGACGCCGCCCTCGAGGCGACCTCGGACGAGGAGGGCATCACGCTGGAGCTCCGGACCCAGGTCCAGCTCCACAACCACGAGGGCGCGGCGAAAGGCTAACCCCTCAGCGTCGCTACACGTTCGGCACGATCCGCAGGCTGGGACGAGGCTCCGGCTCGCAGTTCGGGCACGACTCGGGCTCGGCTCGGCAGCCGCTGTCCCGGAAGAAGTCCACGTCGCCATCCGGGCCCCATCGCCCCGCCACGGAC